>JASGDW010000256.1:0-30550 GCA_047606965.1 Microbacterium sp. | reverse complement strand
TCAATGATGCCCTTCATGCGAGCCGGCGGCTTCTTGCAGGAGGTGCGCCGCGGCGTGTTCGTCGCAACGCCTGCAGCGAAGGCGTGGCTGCGGTCAGGCGTCGACATTGACTTCATCCGAATCCTCCACGTCCATATGCGGTTCATCGGTGAGCTGATCCGGGCTGCTCGTGAGAATGTCGCGCGGAGCGAGGTGTACCGGGAAGGCGCGCGATACGGCATGAACAAGGAGAAGATTCGGTGGCTGATCGCGTTCATGGTCGATGCAGGGTTGCTCATCGACACCTCCTGGTCGTCAGTGCGAGCTACGCCCGCCGGTCGACGGCTAATCGAACAGCTTCCGCTCGCGGACGTTCCCGACTCCAGCGAGACGGAGCCCGACCGGCCCATAAGACCTGACGGATCCGAGCGACCTGCGCTGCCTTGGGAGGTTGAACGTCAGTCGGCGCAGATCGCTGAGCAACTTGTGCGGACGGCGAGCGATCCGGGTGCCGACGGGAAGGGCTCGGGCGTGGCGTTTGAAACGAACATTGAGAGCGCGTTCAAGCTCCTGGGGTTCAGAGCTCAGCGCATTAGCGGATCGGGGGATACTGACGTACTGGTTCAGTGGTATGACCACGAGCAACAGCTTCGAACGGCGGTCGTGGACGCGAAGTCCACATCCTCGGGGCAAATCGCGCACACCAACGTCAGCGATGTCGCAATCACCGCCCACAAGGACAAGCACGCGGCTGACTTCGTCGCCATCGTTGCACCGTCGTTTTCCGGCGACACCATCAAGGAGATGGCCGCGAAGAAGAGCTGGGCGCTTGTGACGGCAACGGAGTTAGGCGAGATCGTGATGGCTGCCGAGTCTCTCGGGCTCCGGCCTGCCGACGCTGGTGCGCTCTTCGAAACTCCCGATGGCCTGTCACGAGTGGCGCACTTGATCGACTCCCGTCAACGGCAGATGGACATGGTGTCCCTGATCGTCTCTCGGCTAAGAGATGAAGGGGAGACCGAAGAAGCGGTCTCGCCACGAGACATTTCACTCATCGAACGACGCTCGGAGTTGGCTCCGAGTATCGACGAGTTGATCTCGACGTTCGGACTGTTGCTCACCCTGGACATGGACATCGCGAGGATCGTTGATGCAAATCAGGATCCGAAGCACGAGACCTATCAGATTGGCGACATTCGGCCGGCTGCGAACAGACTCCGCGCGCTCGCGGCTGCCCTCGAGCGAGGAGTGGCTCCCAGCACGACCTAACTGCACGTGATTACGCCATTCCCGATGCTGACAACGGTCGCTCCATCTTCGGGCAATGCGCGCACGGCGCGTTCTGAACAGCGAGGTGGTGCACATCAGATCGTCGGCGAGCTACTCGCGATCGCGCGTCGTGATCTCGAGATGCTGGACGACGTTCACCAGCCCACATCGAGCGGCATGGTATTCAACGACTACGAGAAGCCGAGTGGTGCAAGCTAGAGGAGCCGAGCGAATCTGCATGCGGGCATCAACGCATGCTGGGACCTCGAGTGCGAATCAGGCAGATGTCCATCTTGGCCTGCCAGGCGCGTCCACCCTAGCTGCGGTTACCGCGGTCTGGGAACATCTCGCGGGCAGTGCTGGTGAAATGCCCCCACTCCTCCCATGTGTGCCATGTCCCTGGCTGTTGAATGATCAAGGACGACAGGGAGACCTGGTCTAGATCACCGGAAGCCGAACGGATCTCGTCGTGCATGAGTAGGCCGACTGCCTCCCGGAGGACGCGGACCCTCGCGAGGCGATCGCCTCGCTCTTGATCTGGCAGGTCCAGTTTCATATCTCGGCCACGCACGTTCCACAGGTGCCATCCGCGCCGCCGCTCTCGGTCGAACCCGCTCATCGCGAGGTTCGAGTGTCCCAGGGAGTTGCGGTAGTGGTTGCCGTCTTCGAGGTGACGAATGAGTGCTGCGCCCGAAACCCAAGCTTCCGGTAGTAGCCCCCGGATGAAGTTAATCTTGCTGCTGGTGGGCTGTGTCAGCATCGCCTGTTGGAGGTTGCCGAGGCTTCTCGGGGTGACCCACGCGCTGATGCTCATGCTCATGAAGAACTCGACGTAACCCCAATCCACCATGTAGCGACCGATGAAGCGCTCGATCTCGCTCCGTTGCCGCTCCGATCCGACGAGGTCCGGACGTGGAGTCTCAGACAGGATCACCTGGAATTTGTTCGGTTCCTCCATCAGACGCTTCCTCTCGAGTTGCTGCTCGTCTACTTAGGGCGCCCGAACCAGTTGATGGTGCGGCGTTGCGCGCTATGCAGGCAGTTCAAGAACGTGAAATCCCGTGATCGGCTCCAGTGGCCAGTCGACAGCGAAGACGCGGTTGAAGCTGAGCACAAATCGTGGACTGTTCTGCTCAGTGCCCCCCTCGACCATCAGCACGAGTTCGCCGGGAGCAGGCTCAGACGCTGATCGAGCGACGCGGATCGACTTCATCAAAGGGCTGAGCTTCAGCCGCTGCGATCGCGGCGCGTCTCGTGCGGCAAGCAGATCCGCCCTCAGTGCCTTTGCGCGTGGCGAGGTCGGCACGACCCGCATCGTGACGCATGCAGCGAGGTACGCGCTCTTCACTGCTGCAACGTGGGTCCTCGTCGTATCTGCCTGAGGGTAGGTCATCTCAAACGATCCGCCGTTCTGGAGGATCTGATCTACTGCTGGGTCTCGGCTTCCATGCTGGAAGAGAATGAAGCCTCCCGCTGTGTTCTCTCGAACCAGGTACTCGCCGGCGAAACGGCGCCCGCCCACGGCGGCGCCGGAAATCTTGACCTTGCCGATCGAGTTCTCATACCACCCCTGAAGATGTGGCTCGAACTTCGAGCCGAACTCGTTGTTGCAGCGCTCGCAGGTCAGTGTCAGAACGTTCCCGCCGATTGAATGTGGCGGAACATGCTCGCGACTCGACGGGCTCGCAGTGAGGCAGATCGGGCATGTCCCGAGGTCGATGAACTCGAACGTGGCAGGCACCGCGCGGAAGGTGGTCTCATCACCGACCGGCTGCGGCATCCGCGCCTCCACCAGAGACCCGTCCTGCATTCGAAGCGTGGCACGGCTGAGCTCGGGGACGCCGCGGCCGTCCGTCTTCCCGAAAACACTCTCGACCACGCCACGCGCGCGATTCCCCGTATGCTCGTCTTCCATCGAACACGAGCGTATCGACGGCTGCCGACATTGCAGAGGAGACGTCTGGCAAGTCTCGAACGTCCGGCAGCCATGAACCCGGATCGCGTAGTGAAGGCGGCTGGTGGCTTTCGGCCAGGGGCGCTCCAAGCGCCGGGCCATGCAATCGAGCCTTCGGCGTTCCGCGTGCTTCGATTGGTCCCTTATGGAAGCGGTCGGCTTCAAGAGGATGCGATGGAAGGTCTGAAGAGTATGGCCGCGCCGATCAGAATCGCGCCCTCGGCAGTAGTCGGGAATCCTGGGTGGTGCCGATCAGCGCACCGTTGCTCTTGCGGAGGCTGCCGATATCTCCGTATTACGGCGACCCCTCTGGCCTCATGACTCCCCGCCTCGGCGGGGACCCATGGGGGCGCGGAAGAAAGCGGTGCCGCCAGCGGGCGCAGGGTCAAGTCCGGCCTCGGGCGGTAACCGCGAGCCTTCGCAGGGATCGTCCTCTTGTCAGCGGGTGGACGAAGGCACCGACACCGTCAAGGTGATCGCTCAAGTGGCAACGAAGCTGCCACTCAGCGGGTCGCGCTCAATCCGTCGTCTCAGAGGGTCCGCCGCGCACCCGAGCCGCGCAGCGACCCAGTAGCGCAAGACGAGCGCGTTCTCGCGATAGGCGTTGGCGAGGGTCATGATGTCGGGTGTCGGGTTGTCGGCGTGTTTGACGCCCATGTAGGACAGTCGGGATCGATCCTTCCAGGCCTTAACGTCCGGAACTGGCACCACGGGCATGTCGGCGAGGATCGCCTCCATCGCATCGGTGTACGTGATCTGTCCGCGCGAATTCAGCGAGGTCCCGTTCGCTCCGTCGCTAGCCAGCTGGAAGCCGAGTGCTTCGATGGCGATACCGGTCTGTGCGACGCGCGTCTCGACGAACAGTCCCCGTTCGTCGATGATCCCGATGAGTGGCAGCAAGGCCCGATCATACTTGGCCCGCAGCCGCAGCCAACGTTGCACGCCGGGTGCGCCGATGTCTGCGAAGTCGAATAGAAAGCGCGGGTTCGCGGGAGTTGTGTCGGCAAGGCGAAGGCGGTGGGTGACGACTTCGGACCACACCGTGATCCTCTTGTCGCCCTCGGCAGGCGTTTCATGACGGCTTGGCCGCTCATCAACTCCGACTTCGATCCGAGAGAAGCCGAACTGCCTCCAGGCCGATAGCGAGAGAAGGTCCTGAACCGCGCGATGCGGGGCGAGGAGATCATCCCATCCCTCGGGCCTCTTGGATGTCGTCGCGATTTGGACGACATCGTGGGTCGCGATGGTACCGGGCGCGGGGGTGCTGGACCGCCAGGACGGCTGAAGGGTGAGGTTCTTGTTCCGCGCCAGAGGTTGCGCCGCCGGGGAGCGCATAGTGATGGTGTACTCGAGGGTGCGGCTCGCGTTGTCGGTCTTCACCTCGGCTGTGCGGCTGCTTATCCCCGTCCACTCAGCAAGTCCGGGGATCTCGGTGCGAACACCGTTGACCTTCTCGAAGTTGGCCCAGCTGCGACCTCCCAGCACCGCGTACTCGGCGACCACTCGTCCGAAGCCTGCGCCGTTCGAACCAAACGAGGCTGCAGCCTGTCGACAGCCGATGAGGCTGACGTGTCCGCGGTGATCGTTGAACAGCAGACTGGTCGGTGGCGTGTAGCGGAAACGGGTCCGGTCTGGATCGTCTCCGTACTCGACACCCGAGGAGAACCAGCGGCCGTAGGGGTCGTCACGCTCGAACATTCCCTTCGTCGGGATTGTGAGCTGAATCGCCTCGTCGGTGCGTTCCAACATGACCGCGATCTCCGGAGTGGTCGGATCGCCGTCAATCATCCACCCGATCCGCGGGTCACCTTCCACGAGAGTGTTGTTGCCCATGAGTGTTCCCCTCGCCCCAACGGTCGATGACGCGAACAGGATATCGAGCCACGGGGATGTCCGGCGTGCGGGCACCCGTTCTCCGAAACATGCTGCGTGCACGATTGCCGGTCGTCTACTGCTGCGCGCGGAAGACCTGTAGGAGGCGGTCTTGCAAGGCACGTTCAGCCGCAGCTCCGGCTTGCTGCTTCGTGGGGTGCAGGTCCTCGACAGCGATGATCGGCCGATCAAACAGCCAGACTTCGGAGCGCCACTTGTCGGGGTCGAGCTCGACGAGCGTTGCAAGATCCTGAAGCTCGGGGTCTTCAGATTATGGTGATGCTCGCTCCGCAGTCCTGGACGGAGTAGTTGACCGTACTCATCGAATCGCTCGATCCTGATCACACTGCAACGCTATCGAATCTCCGATGCTTGGCCGGTGGCCGGTGGCCGGTGGCCGGTGGCCGGTGGCCGGTGGCCGGTGGCCGGTGGCCGGTAGCCGGTAGTGGACGAACTCGCAGGAGCTTGCTCCGGCTTGTAGCCCATTTGGACGACACGAGAGGGTTGCTTCGGCTGTGCGTACACGCCGCCCGATGCTCTGCACGATCATCGCGCCCTATGCGTGCGAGGACCGGCGGTTCAACGCTCGAGGTTTCGCGAGCGCGGAGCAGTCTGCGTACGCTGCCTTGCAAGATGTCCTAGCAGAAGTGTCGGCGACAAGAAGGACGTGGAAGCAGTCCGTGACGGTGACCACCTTGGTGAGCAGAAACCCTCCGGAGGGCGGTCATGAGCCGGTGCTCCTCCGTAGGCTGAACCCAATGAGAACCGCGTAAACATGCGGATTCTTAGCGATTTACCATCCCGCCCGGATCCAGCTCGAGCCCGTCAGCTGTTCTTGATTCAAGTCCCCGATCACATCTGCCAGCGAGTATGCTTCCTTGCGTACGCGTGGCCTGCGTCGGCGGAATCAGACTCCGCGAACCAGTGGCACGTAGAGGGCACGAGCAGTCGGCAGAGCTGAAGAAACCGCAGGATTCCGCGCCTCCCGCGCATATGGGTCAGACCTGGGACTTCTAGAAGACGCTGGTCGGAGGCGGTATCCCTGACGGACGAGGCCCCCGGTCGGATCGCTCATGACAAGCGGTTCGCCGGGGCCTTCGTCCTCTCTGCCCACGTTTTACCCACACTCGCTACGAGACAGCCGCCTTGCGCGCTGCGCTCATCGCTTTCGCGACGGCCTCGAGGTCGTCGTCGAACAGGTCCGCGTAGACGTCGAGGGTCATGGTCGCGGAGGCGTGGCCGGGCATCCGCTGCACCGCCTTGACGTTCGCGCCCGACGACACGGCGAGCGAGGTCGCGGTGTGTCGGAGGTCGTGCGGTGTGATCGTTGGGATGGTCTTGTCGGCTCGCCGCGCGCGCTTCACCAGGTGGGGTGGCATCGGCACGACCCGTGTTGGTCCGACCTCGGCGTGCCGATCTCGTAGACCTCCACGAGCACGGCGTCGTCCTCGACCGTGATCCGCTTCCGCAGCATGGAGTTGCCCGGTGTCGGCGGCACTGATTACCATGAATGTCGGTAGCGGAGAGTGAAATAGACCTCTGAGCGCCGATTCGGGAAGCCCGCGCGAGAGCGCGGGCTTCCGTGTCGGTGGCTCCGGACAGGATTGAACAGTGCTCCTGGCCTACCTCGACGAGATCGGTGAGACCGGCGCGTTCGTGTCGAAATCGGATCCTCGCTTCAACACGAGCCCAGCGTTCGGCTATGCCGGCTTCGTCCTGCCCGCTGCCGAGGCCAGGCGCTTCGGCGTGTGGTTCACCGAGGAGAAGCGGAAACTCTACGCCGCCGAGCTCGCCGCCAGTGACCACCCATCCCAGTGGGAGAAGAAAGGCTCGTCGATCTTCCGCAAGGTCACCATCGACGACTACCCGGAGCAGATCCGCGTCTTCAACGCGCTCGTACGGCGCTTGCGCTCCGTCGGTGGGAGCCTCTTCTACTATGTCGACGAGAAGCCCCTCGGTACGCCGAAGCAGACCCAGCTAAACGCGAAAGCGCGCGAGGCGTCGGCGATGAAGGAGAGCTTGAACCGGCTGGCCCGGCATGCCGAAACCCAACACAAGCACCTCCTCGTGATGATGGACCAGGTCAACGAGAAGCAGCGCATCGAGCGGATGCCGTCGATGTACGCCCACATGTTCAGCCGCTCCGGCGAGTTCGAAGAGATGAAGCGGATCGTCGAGCCGCCGATGCACCTCGACAGTGCGGTCAGTGCGAACATCCAGTTCGCCGACTGGGTCGCCGCCTGCATTTCCCGAGCGATCGACTATCAGCTCATCGAGGCTTCGGACTTCGGCTGGATCACCGGGAACGCCGTCGACGCCGTGCGCGGCGCCTTCACTCATGAGTCCAAGGTCCATCTCTGCTCGAAGGGTGTCGATGACATCCATCATTCGACCGTCTTCAACCGTGACCGGCCGCTCTTCCCGTGGGCGAGCGGTCAGCGCTTCGGCGCCACAATGCCAATCGACGTCCAGCGGAAGCTGCGGGCGATGGCGCAGCAGAAGCCCAAGCATGGGCAGTAGGTCCCAGATTCGGGACATGCCACGACAGGGTGAGCCGCTCGGCCCGGACCGAGGTGGTACGAACGACGAAGGACGAGCAGAGTTTCTCGCCATTCCGGGCCTCTCGGCAATCGCGTGAAGAACTGGGACTTCTCCAGCTCCCCGGTTCTGAACCGGCTCCTAAAGGGACTGGCGGGAGGCCCCGTTCTGCTCCGTTCTGGACGCAAGGGCGGAACACGATGAATCGATGTTCCGACGACATGCACGGACGTCGCCTGCGACCCGATCGATTCACGCGTCCGTGACATAGCCGTCGAGAAGGTCGCGTTCGATCAGCGCCGGATCGCGTTCCTCCGCCGGGCCGTAGCCTCCTCCTCCTCCGGTCATGATCTTGATGCGCGTGCCCTTCGGCACCGCGAGCTGGTTGACCTTGAGGATGCGCTCCAGGCCCTCGCCGCGGTCGAGTTCGACCGTCGTCGGCCTGCCGGCGCCGCCGCCGAACAAGCCCCACGCGGGCATGTCGCCCCGCTCGAACCACAGCGACACCGTCATGCGCTCGGCAAGGGTCTCGTAGTCGCGCCACACGCCGAGGCCGCCGCGGTGCTTGCCGACGCCGCCCGAGCCTTCGCGGTACCCGTACCCGTGGATGCGGATCGGGTACCGTGCCTCCAGCACTTCGATCGGCAGGTTCTTCAGGTCGCCTCCGCCGTAGTTGATCTCGCCCGACGCGCCGTCGAGGTCGCTCATCGCGCCCCAGCCCACCGCCGTCGCCTCGCCGTAGACGAAGCGCTCGTCGTCGCCGTCGGCGAAGCCGGTCATGAAGATGTTCATGGAGTCGGCGGGCTGCCCTGCGGCGACCGCATCGGGAAGCGCGGGCGCGAGCGCCTTGAGGACCAGATCGATCATCATGCCGAGGTGCGGATAGTAGAACTGGCATGCTGCGGGTTCGCGCGCATCGAACACCGAGGCCTCGTCGGTCTTGATGGACAGGTAACGGAAGGTGCCGTCCGTGGCCGGGATGTCGGGGCGGATCAGGAATTTGAAGGCGAGTCGTGCCGCGGACACCGTCTGGGGATAGCCGCAGTTCATGGACCCCGGCGTCTGGGGGCTCGAGCCGCGCAGGTCGAGTTCGATGTCCTCGTCCGACACGGTGATCTTGACCTTGACCGGCACCGGTCCGCCTCCCGGGCCCCACGAGTCGAGCGCCCCTTCCGCCCGGTACACGCCGTTCGGGATCTCGCGCACGACCTCGGCGCTGAGCGTCTCGCACTGGCGGAAGATCTCCTCGATGGCGGTCTCGATGGTCTGGGCGCCGAAGCGGTCGTAGAGCTTGCCCAGGAGCACCTCGCCGGTGTGGGCGGCGACGACCTGGGCGTGCATGTCGCCGTGGATCGACCGTGGGACACGGCTGTTGCGCAGCAGCAGGTCGATGATGCCGTCCTGCCGTACGCCTTGCCGGTAGATCTGGGTGGGGCCGAGGCGGTAGCCCTCTTGGTAGATGCTCGTCGAGTCGACCGCCTGGCTGGGGTCCTTCGCGCCGATGTCGATCCAGTGTGCTTTAGACGCGCCGAAGCCGACGAGCGCGCCCTTGTAGAACAGCGGCGAGAACACGGAGACGTCGTTGAGATGGCTGCCGACCAGGTAGCTGTCGTTGACGGCGTAGACGTCGCCGGGTGCGAAGATGTCGTAGCCGATGCCGAAGTGCGCGATGGTCGCGTCGATCGCCGCGTCCAAGGCGCCGAGGAAGATGGGCAGCCCCGTGGACTGGCCGAGCAGCCGGCCCCTCGCGTCGTAGAGCGCGACGGCGCAGTCCTTCATCTCGTAGATGATCGGCGTATAGGCGGAGCGGATGAGGTTGTTGTTCATCTGCGCCGCGATCGACTCGAACGCGTTGCGGATGACCTCGACGCTCACCGGATCGATCATGACGTCGGTCGTGATCTCGTTCGGGGCTGTCACGGTGTTCAACTCGCAATCCTTTCGAGGAGGAGATGGCCGGCGGCCGACGGGGTCGCCGTCCACTCGGGAGGCACGAGGACGGTGCAACCCGACTCGAGCACGATGGCGGGGCCGCGCACCACGTGTCCGGGTGCGATGCTGCCTCGGTCGATCACAGGGGTCCATGCGATCCCGCCTGCGAAGCGCACGTCCTGCTCGCCGAGGATGACGGGTTCGGGAGCTGTGACGATCGCCGCGGTTCCGGGGCGCTCTGTGACGCCGGTCGCGACGAGCCGTACGGCGACCATCTCGACCTCCTCGGTGGGATTGTTGTGACCGAAGCGTTCGTGGTGCTCGGCGTCGAAGGCGGCGCGGGCCGCGGCGATGTCTCGTTCGTCGCCGATCGGCACGGAGAGCGTGTACTCCTGGCCGACGTACCGCAGGTCGAGGACGGGCCGCAGTCGCATCTCCTCGGCGGCGAACCCGTCGTCGGCGAGCAGCTCACGGCCGCGCTGCGCGAGAGAATCGATCGCGGCCTCCAGCGCGTCGTCGTCGAGCTTGCGCAGCTCGGACCACAGTGCTCGCACGAGGTCGTATCGCGTGTCGGTGTGGACCATGCCCCACGCGGAGAGCACCCCCGGGTTCGCCGGCACGACGACGCGGTCGATCTCCAGCTCGTCGGCCAGGCTCGTCGCGTGCAGCGGGCCGGCGCCGCCGAAGGCGACCAGTGCGAAGTCGCGCGGGTCGATGCCGCGTGCGACCGTGATCTCTCTGATCGCGTTCGCCATCGCGGCGTCCGTGACGGCCACGATGCCGAGAGCTGTGCGCTCGACGGTCATGCCGAGCACATCGCCGACCGTCGCGAGCGCGGTGGCGGCGGCATCCTCGTCGAGCCTGAGGGAACCGCCGAGCAGTGCGGCCTTGGGGAGGCGGCCGAGCGTGACGTTCGCGTCGGTGACCGTGGGCTCGGTGCCGCCGCGACCATAGGACGCAGGACCGGGCACCGAGCCCGCGGAGCGAGGACCGACGCGGAGCGCGCCGCCCACCAGGTGCGCCACGGAGCCGCCACCCGCACCGATCGTGTGCATCACGACGGTGGGGGAGAGGACGGGGTGCCCCTCTATCTCCGAGTTCACGGCGATGTCGGCGGTCTTGTCGATCACGAGGCTGACGTCGAACGAGGTGCCTCCCATGTCCATGCAGATGAGCCGGTCGATCCCGAGGTCGCCGGCCACAGCGACGCCGGCCATGGTGCCGCCGACCGGGCCGGAGAAGAGGGTCTGGATCGCGTTGCTCTTCGCCGCCGCGATCGCCATCGTGCCGCCGTTGGACTGCATGACCTTCACGTCGCCGTCGAACCCGGTGTCGCGCAGGCGTGCCTCGAGCTCGTCCAGGTAGCCGCGCACGATCGGCGCGACGTACCCCGAGATCGCCGTCGTGCTCGTGCGCTCGTACTCGCGCCACTCCGGCGCGGTCTCGCTCGAGAGCACGACGGCGAGCTCGGGCGCGACCTCGGCGACCACGTCGCGCACGGTCTGCTCGTGCGAAGGATTGGCGTAGGCATGCAAGAGCACGACGGCGATCGCCTCGTAGTCGCTCGCGATGCGTTGGACGAGTTCGCGAACCTGGGCGACGTCGACCGGGGTCACCTCGGAGCCGTCGCCGGCGAGCCGTTCGTCGATCTCGAAGATGTCCCGGCGCTTGATGAGGGGCTCGGGCCGCACATAGCGCAGGTTGTACATGTCCGGGCGGCTCGCGCGGCCGAGCTGGTAGACGTCGCGGAAGCCGCGTGTCGTCATGAGCGCCATGTGCGCGCCGCGGCGCTCGAGGAACGCATTCAGTCCCGCGGTCGTACCGTGGATGAAAGCCTCGATGTCGTCGGCGGGCACGTGGAGCAGCTGCACCGCGTCCAGCACACCGTCAGCGAGGACTCCCGGCGTCGAGAGCGCTTTGGCCGTGCGCACCTCACCACCCGATGACACCGCCACGGCGTCGGTATAGGTACCGCCGATATCGACGCCGACTCGGAACTTCATGCGGCTCTCCTGCTCGTTCGTTGTCCGTGTTTGCAACGTACGGAGGAGGTGTGTCATCCGTTAGTCAGCCGTGTTACGCATTTGATAAATGTAAGGTTAAATGCGATGTCTGGCTATCAATTGGTGCGCGATATTGAATCTTTTCCTTCAGGATCATCGGGCTCGTTCAGGGAGAGGACCCGCTGCGTGTAGCTGTCGGTGATGAGGTTCCCCAGGCTCAGCATCGTCTCGATGCGTTTGACGTTCGGTATCTGCCACAACCGGTCCAGCAGCAGCTCGCGCAGGTGGGCGTGCCCGCTGAGGCGGAACCGTGCCAGCAGGTCGTACTGTCCGGTCGTGACCGTGAGCTCCTCGAGCTCGGTGATCTGCCGAAACCCTTTGAGCGTCGGTTCGAGGTCGCTGCCCGAGTCCAGCGTGATCGGCATGTAGACGACGACGTCGAAGCCCAGTCGGTCCCAATCGATGTCGACGCTATATCCCTTGATGACCCCGAGCCGTTCGAGACGCGCGATGCGCTCCGCGACCGCCGGCGCCGACATGTTGACCTGACGGGCGAGCGCCCGTTGCGACAGCCGGGAGTCCGCGGCGAGCTCGCGCAGCAAGGCCATGTCGGTCTCGTCGATCGTGATGGGGTCGTGGGGTCTGTCGATGGCGCCGACGAGAGCGGCCATCGGTGAACGCTTGGGCACGGTGAGGACTCCTTCGGCTGTGCGCGTCCGACGATGCAGGTGCGGGACGACGCAACGGGCTAGTGCGACAGAGGCGACGCCGGCCATGCGGAGTCGGCGATGATACGCGGAAAGTGCGGCGTCGCGGCTTCGGGAACAAGATACCGTGCGACGTATCGCGCGACCGCCATTTCGGGCGGCAGCGCGAGAATCGCGAGCGCGGTCCCCGCAGCGGCGAGTCGTCCGATGAGGACGCGGTCCGGCTCGAGCTCGCCGGAGACCGTCGTGCGCGCTGCCGCGGCTGTCCGCAGCGTGGCGTCGTCCGCATCCGCCTCGACGATTCGGGGAAGGTGGGGGAAGGCGTCGTCGGCGCTCCACATCGGCAGCGTGAGCTGCGCGGGCGCAGGAGTCACGGCGATGCGCGTCGGGGCGTCGCCGCGCCAGCGGGCGGGAAGATCGACGAAGCGTCCCGACCAGGCCAGTTCCAGCACGCGGAGATCCTCGTATGCCTCCGCCTCGACGAGATCGCCGCGCTCGACCACCGCCACGGTGCGACCCGCCGAGAGATGGTCGACGACCGCGATCTCCTCCGCAAGCGTCGTCGGATTGTCGCTGCCCAGGGTCACCGGCACGAGCAGACGGACGTCTTCGGTCTCCGCTGCGATGGCGGCGGCGACGGGCGCAGAGGCGACGCCTCGGGGCAGCGCGACCGCCGAGACGCCGGCGAGATCGGCGGCCACCGCGATCTCGACGGCGCGTTCCTGGTCCGGAAGCTCCAGTGCGATTCTCACGCCGACTCCAGCCCGACGGTCTCGGGCAGGACGGTGTCGGCCATGCGGCCGAGCATCGCCCGCACGGTCTCCGGCGGCGCGCCCTCGATGGCGCACCGGAACACGACATCGTCGACTCCGGCCTCGGCCGCCTCGTGCAGCGCGTCGACGATCGCCGACGCCGGGCCCACGACCGCCGTGGCCACTGCGTCCTCGAGTGCGTCGTCCACGTTGTTCACGAAGTCCATGCGGCGGGTCGAGTCCTGTTCGCTCACGCTCCAGCCGAGCCCGGCATACAGCACGTAGCTCGCACGCTGCCAGTCGAGCACGGCGTCGCGTTCGGCCTGGTCGTCGGTGACCCAGAAATTGCGCAGCGCAGCGACGCGCGGTCGGATGCCGCCGGGCCGGCCGGCGTCCTCCCAGCCCTTCCGGTGTTCGGCGGCGAGCTCGCGCACGAGAGTCATCGGGTTGGCGCCCGACAGCAGGATGCCGTGCCCACGCGCGCCCGCCCGCGCGACCCCCTTCGGCGTCGCCGAGCCGGCCCAGATGACCGCACCGTGCGGCGCGGCGCGGTCGCTCATCATCCGCGTGCCCTCCCGGTGCAGCCGCACGCGATCGGCCATCGCGACCCCCTTGCCTTCGAACTCCACCGGGCGATATCCCAGGCCGAGCCCGATGTCGAGACGCCCGTCGTAGCGACGAGCGATGTCCGCGGCCATTCGCGATGAGCGATCCGCGTCGTGCAGGGGCATGAGCATCATGCCCGTGCCCACGCGCAGTCTCTCGGTCACCTGCAACGCGGCAGCCGCCGCCGGCAGCAGGGCCGGGCAGTACCCGTCGTAGAAGAAGTGGTGCTCGCTGAGCCAGAGCGACTGATAGCCGTACGACTCGATCGCGCGCGCGTCGGCGAGATACTCGCGATATGCGCGAGTGTGGTGACGCGGAGCGGTCGCCGTCGCCTGCAGACACCAAAGACCCGCGCCGAATCGCATGCCGCCGCCTCTCTTGCCGGTGCGATGCGCACAGACGCATCGTTGTTTTCAGTTGCCATGCAGAATATGGCTATGTCATTACGAGAATGTAAACTATTTGCGATATAGCTATACGCATGCCAGGCGAGGTCCTCTATGCAACCGTAGGATCGGCCGCATGTCGACCGCATCCTCCCGTGCCGCTGCGTCCGGGCTGGCTCTCGTCACCGGAGGCGCGCGCGGCCTCGGGCTCGCCGTCGCCCGACGCCTCGCCGTGCGTGGCGACCGCGTCGTGATCGCCGATCTGGACGGTGCGAGCACGGAGGCCGCGGCGATGGCCCTGAGAGCCGAAGGACTCGACGTGACAGGCGTCACGCTCGACGTCGCAGACGAGGAGGACGTGGGACGTGCGTTCGCAAAGCTCACGACGCATGGCACCCTGACCACGGTCGTCAACAACGCCGGCGTCGCGTTCAGCGCGCCGCTCGTGGACACCTCGGCGGCGCAGTTCGACAGACTCATGGCGGTCAATGTCCGCGGCGCCTTCCTCGTGCTGCGCGAAGCCGTACGCGCGATGCTCCCGAGCGGCGCGGGCTCGGTCGTGAACATCTGCTCGACCTCGTCGTTCACCGCGTCCACCGGCCCGATGGTCGCGTACGACACGTCGAAGGGCGCGCTGGCGATGCTGACGCGAGCATCGGCACGCGAGCAGGCGCGCACCGGCATCCGCATCAACGGCGTCGCACCCGGCACGATGGACACCGCGCTCGTGCGCGATCTCGGTGAGAACGACGCTCTCCTCGCGCGCCTGGCTGACACGTGGATACCGGTGGGGCGGCTGGGCGACACCGACGAGGTGGCCGCGGCAGTCGAATGGCTCAGCTCGCCGGCCGCCAGCTACGTCGTCGGCCACATCCTCGTCGTCGACGGCGGATGGCTGGCGTGAACGGGAGCGCCCCCGTCGCGGTTGTCACCGGTGCCGGTGCCGGCATCGGCCGCGCCGTGTCGCTGCGGCTCGCGCGCGACGGCTGGGCGATCGCGTGCGTCGACCGCGCCGGTGCGCTCGTCGAGGCGACCGCGTCGCTTCTGCGCGACACCGGCGGTCAGGCGGTCCCGATCGTCGCGGACGTCACGGATCCGGCAGCCATGGACGTCGCGGTCGCACGGGCGGGCGTGCTCGGACCGGTCTCCGGCGCGGTCGCGTGCGCCGGGGTCGAACGGACCGGGCCGGCGCACGAGCTCGCGCCCGACATCGTGCGCGAGCTCGTCGATGTCAACCTGCTCGGCACGATCTGGATCGCGACCGCGGTCGCGCGCGCGGCGATCGCCGCCGACCGCGATGCGGCGATCGTGCTGATCGCGAGCGTCAACGGGCGCAGGTCGTTCCCCGGCCAGTGGGCCTACACGGCCTCGAAGGGCGGTGTCATCGCGCTCGCGACCGGTCTCGCGGTCGAGTGGGCGTCACAGCGCATCCGCGTCAACGCCATCGCCCCGGGCGTCACGGACACCGCGATGTCGGCCGACTCCCTGGGCGACCCCGCCAAGCGCGCGGCGCTGCTGGCGCGTGTCCCGATGGGCAGGCCCGCGCGGCCGGAGGAGATCGCGGATGCAGCGGCCTTCTTGCTGTCGCCCGGCGCGTCGTACATCAGCGGTCACACCCTCGACGTCGACGGCGCCTGGTCGAGCCTGGGCTGACCGCCCCCGCGGGCGGGCGACGGAGCGCAGGCGATCATGTGCCGCTCGGTCCGGTCGTCCGCGGGTTCAGTCGTTCGCGACCATCGTGTTGGGCAGCTCGTTGATCTTCACGGTCGTGCCGTCGTCCGTGAGCAGGAAGACGTCCTCGACCCGGACGCCGACCCGCCCGGGCCAGAACACGCTCGGCTCGATCGTGAACATCATACCGGGCTCCAGCGGCGTCTCGTCCTCATCCGAGAGGTACGGCAGCTCGTGCACGTCCATGCCGATGCAGTGGCCCGTGCGATGCCGGAACCACTCGCCGTAGCCGGCCTCCTCGATGACGGCACGCGTTGCGCGATGCACCTCGCCGCCCGTCGCGCCGGGGACGGCGGCGACGCGGCCGGCCTCCTGCGCCGCCATGACGATGTCGTAGACGCGTTCGTACTCGGCGCTCGGCTGCCCGATGTGGATCGTGCGGCCGAAATCGGAGCAGTAGCCCTCGACGACGCCGCCGAAGTCGAAGTTGACCCCCGCGCCGCCCGGCAGCGCCGAGAGCGAGAGCCGTTCGCTCGCGTCGCGCGTCAGGCCTTCGCCCATCGCCCACACGGCGGTGTCGAAGCTCGCGGTGGGCGAGCCGAGCCTGCGCATCCGCAGGTCGATCTCCGCCGCGAGGTCGAGCTCGGTCACCCCTGCCTGGACCTGCGGGGTGATCTCGGCCATGATCCGGTCGACCATGAGCGCGGCTGCCCGCATGAGCCCGACCTCGTGGTCGTCCTTGATGCGACGGATCCGGTTGATCAGCTCGTCGGCCACCACGAGGTCGGCATCGGGTCGGTGCGCGCGCAGCTGCAGTGTGGTCTCGGACCACGTGCGCCCGCTCACGGCGAGCCTTGCGGCGGCGCCGTGCGCGTGTGCGCACGTCTCGCCGACCGGTTTGCCGCCGACCGCGATGCGACCTGGCCGCGCCTCGAAGGCGTCGAAGGCGCGGCGGAAGACCGCCTCACCGTCGTCGTGCTCGGTCGCCGTGACGATCTCGCCCACCACGCCGCCGGGCAGGTGGAACTCCTGGTGATGCCTCGTCAACACGAACAGGGGGTCCTTCCCGGGCGCGAAGAAGGCGCCGGAGATCCAATGGTTCGTGTAGCCGACGTTGCCGAACGTCGGGATCGGTCGCCCGAGACCGGTGAAGTATTCGAGGTCCGTCTGCGACGCGGGCAGGAACAGCACGTCGATGCCCGCGGCATCCAGCTGTTCGTCCAGCTTCGCGCGTCGGGCCGTGTAGCGAGGGGCGCCGGGCGACGGGGGAGTCGTCCCGCTCATGCCGGCAGCTCGGTCGACTGCTCGCGGATGACGTCCTCGTGGCTGTGCACGATCCACCACTCCCCGTCCCTCCTCTGCCACTGCAGGGTGCAGCGCATGGTCTTGGCCACGCCCGTCCCGTCCGGGTTGCGGTACGTGCACGTCACGAGGTGCCGAGCCAGCGCGACGTCGCCGAAGATCGTGATGATCGGATCCTCTGTCACCATGAACTGCGCCTTCGCGACGTTCTCTCCCCTCGGGCGGTTCGCGCGCACGATGCTGAAGGCGTCGTGACCGTTCGCGATCCTGACGCTCTCCCAGTCCCAGATGGTCGCCTCGTGCGCGATCCGGTGGTCGACACGCTCCGGACGACCGGAGAGGAAACCGGCGTAGATCGCCTTCTGCTCGTTCCAGATGGCGAGCTGGTCGTCATCGAAGGCGGAGGTGTCGGCGAGATCGGTGACGCCGGTCTGATCCATGAGGTCAACGGTCATGGCTGTCCCTTCTGTCGATTGCCGGCGTCGGCCTGGTCGGCGCCGAACGGGTGGTCGGACAAGCGCGGCTCGCATCCTCGATGCCGTGTCGGTGAGCGCCGCCGGGTCGGGTTGCGCGTCGACGATGACGTCGTCGACGCCGATCTCGGCGAGAGCCGGCAGGAGGTCGGCGACCCTCGCAGGCTCGTCCTCCGTGCGCACGAGTCGGAGCAGGATGCGCGGGGTGCGGCCCGGGGCGCACTCGCGCAGCTCGTGCACCGCGTCGGCGAGCGCCTGGACGTCGAGATCGGGCAGCGCTTCGTGCGCCATCCATCCGTCCCCGAGGGTTGCCGCGCGTCGCAACGCCGCCCGGCTGGAGCCGCCCACGACGATCGGAATCTCGCCGGCGGGTCCGGGTCGCGAGTGCATCGGGACGGGCACGGGATACGATCGGTTGACCCCGGCGGGCACCGACCCGGTCCATGCGGTGCGCACGGCGCGGATCCAGTCGTCGGTGAGTGCGCCGCGCGCGGCGAAGTCGACGCCCAGCGCAACGAACTCCTCGGCGAGCCAGCCTGCGCCGACGCCGAGGACGAACCGGCCCGGGTACAGGCGGTCGAGGCTCGCGAACTGACGCGAGACGACATAGGGCTGCCGGATCGGCGCGATCAGCACGGCGGTGCCCAGCACGACGCGCTCGGTCGCCGAGGCCGCCGCGCCGAGCATGACGGCCGGATCGAACCAGTCGCCGTCCATCGCCCAGTCGACACGGCCGTCGGCGCGGAACGGGTAGCGGCTGAGCGACTGCGTCGGCAGGAGAAGATGGTCGCTGACCCACAGCGAGGCGAAGCCCGCGTCCTCCGCCGCACGCGCCCACCGCGCGAGCCCCGCGCCGTCGACCGGGGCCGGCATCCGTACGCCGATCCTCATGATCGTCGGCGTTCCGGTGGCGTAGAGGCGCGGATGAGGGTCTTCGCGTGCTCCGACATCGGTGCATCGCAGATCTGGTCCGTCGGGCCGTGCTCGACGATGTCGCCGCGATACATCACCACCATCGAGTCGGAGATATGGCGCACCACGGCGATGTCGTGGCTGATGAAGAGCATCGCGATACCGAGCCGCTCCTGCAGGGAGAGGAGAAGATCGAGCACCTGCGCTCGCACCGAGACGTCGAGGGCAGAGACCGCCTCGTCGCAGACGAGCAGTCGCGGTTCCAGCGCGAGCGCACGCGCGATGTTGACCCGTTGCAACTGGCCGCCGCTGAGCTGTTGAGGGCGGCGTTCGGCGAGCTCGGCCGCGAGCCCGACGGACTCGAGCAACTCGCGCACGCGTTCGCGTCGTGAGCCCGCATTCCCGCTGCCGTGGATCACGAGCGGCTCGGCGACGGACCAGCCGATCGTGCGCCTGCTGTCGAGGGCGAGGAGGGGCTGCTGGAACACGGCCTGCACCTGACGGCGGAATCGCCGGTGATCGCGGCGCAGCCATTCGGACACGGGTGCGTCGTCGAAAGCGATCCGTCCGGAGTCGGCGGGCACCAGGCCGAGCGCCAGGTTCGCGATCGTCGACTTGCCCGAGCCGGATTCGCCGACGAGTCCCACGATCTCGCCGTCGTGGACGGTGAGGGAGACCCCTTTCGCGGCGTGGATCGCGTGGGGTCCAGAGCCGAACGTCTTCCAGACCTCCTCGAACTCGAGCAGCGGCTGTGCCATCAGGCGACCTCCTCCTCGGCGACGGCCTCCGGATCCCAGGCGATGTCGGTCGCGAGCGGGACCTTGCGAGGGGTGGTCATGTCGAGGGATGCTGCGAGCAGCGATCTCGTATACGGATGCGTCGGCGCGTGCACGACCTGCGCGACGGGGCCCCGCTCGACGACCTCGCCGCGGAACATCACGACGACGGTGTCGGCCAGCCGTGCGACGACGCCGAGGTCGTGGCTCACCAGCAGCAGACCCAGCTGTCGCTCGCGTCGCAGTTCGTCGAGCAGTTCGATGAGCTCGAGCTGCACGGAGGCGTCGAGTGCGCTCGTAGGCTCGTCGGCGACCATGACGGCGGGGTCGTGCAGGAGCGCGCCGGCGATCATGAACCGCTGCAGCTGACCGCCGCTGAGCTGATGGGGGTAGGCGTCGATCCGTTCCGCCGACTTCACGATGCCGACCCGTTCGCACAGACCGACCAGACGTCCGCGCGCCTCGGCGCGCTGCGCACGCGGCGTCGTCTCCATGAGCTGAGCACTGACGCGGCGCGTCGGGTTCCACGATGCGGCGGGGTCCTGGAACACGACGCCCAGCGATCGCCGTCGAAGGGCGCGGATCTGTCCCGCATCGGCCGACAGCAGGTCTCGTCCCTCCATCCGCAACCTCTCGGCTCTGATCTCCGCACCGTCGAGCAGGCGTACGGCCGCCATGACGGAACTCGTCTTGCCGGATCCGGTCTCTCCGACGAACGCGACGCACCGCCCCGCGTCCAGGTCGAACGAGACCCCCGTGACAGCATCCCGCTCCTGGCCGTCATAGCGCACCGCGAGATCCGCAACCTCCAGCAGCCGGCGGCTCATCGAGGTCTCCTCGTCGTAGGCGACAGTCGGGAGAACCCGTCGCCCAGCCAGACGCAGACGGATACGACGCCGAGGATCACAAGGCCCGGGAACACCGGATACCACCAAGCGCTCAGTGCATAGGTCTTCGCCGTCGAGACGAGCAGTCCCCATTCGGGGCTCGGCGGCTGGGTGCCCAGACCCAGGAACGACAGTCCGGTGAACGCGACCAGCACGTAGCCGACGTCCAGCGTCATGCGCACGACCAACTGTTCGGTGCCGTGCGGGATCACGTGCCAGCGCAGCAGCTGCCACGTCGACGCCCCGAGCGTTCGTGCGGCTTTGACCGACAGCTCATTGCGATGGGTTCGCACGATCGTGCGGACCATACGGGCGTAGGACGGCCACCACACGATGATGAGCGCGAGCACCGCCGACCCCGTACCGCGCCCGACGGCCGACGCGATCGCCATCGCCAAGACGAGGTAGGGGAAGGCGAGGAACACGTCGGTGCACTTGCTCAGGACGGTGTCGATCCAGCCCCCGAACCAGCCTCCGATCGCGCCGATGACGACTCCGATCGTGGTCGCGGCGGCCACCACGACAAGCGCGGCGCCGATCGTCACGCGGGCACCGAGCACCATGCGGGAGTAGATGTCGCGACCGGCCTCATCGGTTCCGAACCAATGCTCCCAGGAAGGCGGCTGGAATCGACCCTCGACGTCGATCGCGTTCGCCTCGGCCCGTACCAGCAGGTCGGGGGCGATGAGCAGGACCAGGAGCAGCAGGAGGAGCACACCGCTGAGCACCATGCGGCCGGTCAACCGCCTGGCACGCGTCGCGGTCCTGGCGGGCATGAGTACGGCGGCGCTCATCGTGCATCCCCGACTCGGGGATCCAGTCGTCGATTGATCGCGTCCGTGAGCTCGTTCACGAGGACGAACGCGAAGGTGACGACCAGCGTGATCGCGAGGATCACGTTGTAGTCGAACGTGCGGAAGGCGTTGTAGGCGTAGAGCCCGATGCCGGGCCAGCCGAAGACCACCTCGACGATGATCGTGCCCCCGAGCAGCCAGCCGAACTGCAGCCCGAGCATCGTCACGACCGGCGCGAGCGAGTTGCGCATGACGTCGACCACGATGACGTGCCGCTCCGTGTTGCCACGCGCCCGAGACGTGCGCACGTACGGACGCGTGAGCTGTTCGGCGACCGTCGAACGGGTCAGGCGCATGGCGACCCCGAGCTGGCTCAGCACGAGCACCGTGACCGGGAGCACGAGGTGCGAGATCGCATCGCCGAGCGCGTACGTGTTGCCGCCGAGGATCGAGTCGAGCACGGTGAAGCCGGTGATGCGCTGCAGACCGTAGGAGCTGTAGTCGAGCGTGCCGGAGATCGGCAGCCAGCCCGTCCCCGACGCCAGGAACAGCTGCAGCACGAGGGCGATCCAGAACGCCGGCATCCCCGCGCCGATGATGGACAGCGCGTTGAGGCATCGGCTGCGCGCACCGTTCGGCAGCGTCGCCCAGAGCATGCCGAGCCCGACGCCGACGATCGCGTAGATCGCCATCGCGACCAGCACGAGCTCGGCCGTCGCCGGCAGGTACTCCAGGATGTCGTCGAGCACCGGCTGGCGCGACTGGATCGAATCGCCGAGGTCCAGGCGCAGGACGCCGGAGAGGTAGTCGAGGTACTGGATCCACAAGGGCTGGTCCAGTCCGAGCTGCGAGCGTACGGCCTCGACCTGTTCGGCTCCCGCGCTCTGCCCCGCCGCCAACTGTGCAGGGTCGGCGGGGACGAGACGACTGAGCAGGAAGGTGAGGCTGACAGCAGCCCATACCACGACCAGGATCCATCCGATCCTCGTCAGCACTCCCAGGAGTCTGCGCGCACCGGGCGAGATCGGCTGCCCGACGCCGCGCACGGCGCCTCCCCGCTCAGCCGTCGTCGTCATGCGGAGGTGTCTCTCGCGTAGAAGAAGCGGACGACGTAGTTGTAGTCCATCGGCTCGTACTGCACATCCCATTTTTCGAGCACCGGCTGGGCGAGCGAGGGCTGGGTGGCGTAGATGGCGAGGTACTCGCTGTTGATCATGTCGACGGTGTCGAGCACGGCCTGGTTGCGCTCGTCCTCGTCGGTGATCGCCGAGAGCGAGGTGATCGCGTCGTCGAGCTCGGTGTTCTGGTAGTACGACCAGTTGTAGCCGCCCTCAGATGCGATGTCGGATGACAGGAACTCCTGTGCGAGCATCGCCGACGGATCGTCCGAGACCGCGGACATGTCCAGGAACGTGATGTCCGCGGCGGTCGCGGGATCCGACTGCAGCTCGACCATCTGCGCCCAGGGCACCATGTTGATCTCGAGCGTGATGCCGATGTCGGCGAGGTTCTGCTCGAGCAGAGTGCCGGTGAACTCCTCGTACGAAAGGCCCGATACGCCCATGTACGTGAGCGTGAGTCCGTCGCCGTAGCCGGCTTCTGCGAGCAGTTCCTTGGCGCGCTCGACATCCTGCTCGTTCGGTGCGAGGTCCTCGATGCCGTCGCCGAAGCCGGAGGGCAGTGGGCCGACGGATGTCTCCGCGTACCCCTCGTAGTACTCGTTCATCGCCTCGTAGTCGAACGCGAGGCTGATCGCTTCGCGCACCCGTACGTCGCTGAGCGCCTCGTTGTTGACGTTTAACGGCAGGGTCTTCACGCTGAGCGCCGATTGCTCGATGAGCTTGACGCCGTCCATGTCTGCTGCGGCGGCCGATTCGTCGGGGCCGACTGCGCCCATCATGTCGATCTCGCCCTGCTCGAGGAGCTGCAGCGCGGTCTGCACATCCGTGTCGGTGCGCAGCGAGACCTGCGTCGGGGTGCCTTCCTCCCAGTCGAGGTAGTAGTCGTCGAACGCGGAGAGCTCGATCGACGTGCCCTTGTCCCACTCGTCGAGCTGGTACGGGCCCGAGCCGGCCTCGTTCTCGGCGAACCAGTCCTGGGCCCACGGATCCTCGTCTGTCGCGTTCTCCTCGATGGCGTCGGCGGACACGATCGCGATCTTCTGCAGCTTGCCCGGCAGGTAGACATCGGGCGCCGACAGCTCGATGACGACGGTGGTGTCGTCGGTCGCGGTGACCGACTCGATTCCGGTGATGAGCGAGGCGAAGCCCTGGTTGATGGCCTGCACCCGCTCGATCGACGCGACGACGTCATCCGCTGTCAGGTCGGTGCCGTCGTGGAAGGTGATGTCGTCGCGCAGGTGGAAGGTGTAGACGGAGGAGTCCTCGTTGGTCTCCCAGCTCTCGGCGATGGACGGCTCGACCTCGGTGCCGCCGACCTCGTACTGCGTGAGCGAGTCATACACGTTGCGGACGAACTCGAGTCCGTCCGAGGAGGAGACGATCGCGGGATCGAGGGATGTCGTCTCGGCGATGTTCGAGAACGACACGGAGACGTCCTCGGAGGACGTCGGTTGCGCCTGCTGTCCGCAGGCCGTGAGTCCAATGGCGGTGAGCGTCACGATGACGCCCACGCCGAAGGCGTGTCTGTTGATCATGGGTGGTGCGCTCCTTGTCCGGTCCTCGGTGCTGCCTCCATCGACCGCGACGTGCGGCGATGCATCGGCGTGCGGGGCGCCGAATCCTTCGTGGTGCGCGGCTCTCCGGCGCTCATGCTCTCCCCCGAGACGCATCCGCGGTTGCCGTGGCGCCGAGCGCGAGGCCGCCGTCGGTCGCGTCGAACCATTGCAGGAACCGCTCCAGCCCCCGTGTCAGCACCTCGTCGGGGCTGGCCAAGGAGACCCGGACCTTGTCGCGCGCGGCGTCGCCGAACGCCGACCCCGGTGCGACGGACACGCCCGCGCGCACGAGGTCGAGTGCGGCGAGGCGACTGTCGGCGCCGGCGGCGAGTCCGACCATGAGGTAGAACGCGCCGTGCGGTCTGGTGTACGGGACGCGGCCGTCGAGCATGCCGATCGCGAGCGCTCGGCGAGCGTGGTAGGCGCCGCGCATCGTCGCGAGCGCGTCCTGCGGGCCGGTGAGCGCAGCGAGCGCCGCCGACTGCGATACGGACGAGATGCAGGACAGCAGCGGCTCCTGGATGTGCGCGAGGGCGGGTGCGAGCCAGCGCGGTGCGACGACGTAGCCGACGCGCCAGCCGGTCATCGCGTAGGTCTTGGACAGTGAGAAGACGGACACCACGTTGTCGGTACCGAAGCCTGCCGCGTGAGCGGGCTCACCCTCGAAGATCAGCTCGTCGTAGACCTCGTCCGAGATCACGAGCACACCGCGGGCATCGGCGAGCTCCACGATGCGTCGCACGACATCGCGCGGGTACACCGCTCCGGTCGGGTTGCCCGGCGAGTTGAGGAAGATCGCTCGTGTGCGGGTGGTCATGAGGCGGGCGATCTCGTCCGGATCGGCGACGAAGCCGTGCGGGGCGCGCAGCGGGTAGGGCACGGGGATGGCGCCGAACAGACTCGCGAGCATGTGGTAGTTCGGCCATGCCGGGTCGGGCACGAGCACCTCGTCGCCGGGGCGGACGATCGCTGCCAGTACGGCCGAGATGCCCTGGCCGGCGCCTTGCGAGACGATGACGTCGTCCGGTGCGACGGGCCAACGGTAACGGCGCTCGAGCCGGGCGACGATCGCCTCGCGCAGCAGGGGCGTGCCGGCGCTGTGGGTGTAACCCTCGTCGAGTTCGCACGCGATGCGTGCGGCCTCGATGATGTGGGGCGCGGCGCGGAACCCGGGTTCGCCGATCTCGAGCCGGGCGACGTCGTGTTCGCTCGCTGCGGCGAGATTGACGATCTCCCGGATGCCCGACGACCCGAGATCTCGAATGTGTGGTGCGACCTCGAGCAACTGTTTCCGCCTTCCTCCGACGGAGTCGAAAGTAGGCCGGCAGTGTGTCAATCGTTAGATCAGATTGTTTCGAGAATGATAAATGAAAGGTATTCATCGTAAATATCCTTTCGAATGGTTCTTTCTTGGCTAGCATGCTGACTATGAGTGGACGCGATACCCGCGGTGCATGGATTCTCGGCACCGATCCGGCGTCCGCCCGCACGATCGCGACGGCGGGATTCGATTGGGTCGCCCTGGACCTGCAACACGGTCGCCTCGACGATGCGCGGATGTACGACGTCCTCGCCGCGACCGCCGACACCGTGCCGCGCTGGGTGCGCGTGCGTGCCCTCGATCCGGGCCTCATAGGGCGTGCGCTGGACTCGGGTGCCGACGGTGTGATCGTGCCGCAGGTGTCGTCGGCGGCGGACGCACGGGCGGCCGTTGTCGCTACGCACCATCCGCCGCGTGGCGTGCGCAGCTGGGGACCGCTCTCCGGTTACGGGGCGAGTGAGCGCGAACCACGCGTCGCCGTCATGATCGAGACCGCGCTCGGTCTCGAGGGCGCGGGCGCGATCGCGCGCACCCCGGGTGTAGACCTCGTGCTCGTGGGGCCGTTCGACCTCGCGCTTGCGTGCGGAACGGATGTCGACGGCCTGCTCGCGGCCGCAGGCGCCGATCCGCGCAGCCCGCTGCCGACCGTCCGCGACGCCGCTCTCGCGGCGGGGGTGCGCATCGGGGCCTTCGCCGGAACGCCGGACGTCGCGGCGCGTTTCGCGGACCTCGGCTACCGAGACCTCGTCGTCGCGACCGATGAGTCCCTGCTGCGTGACGCGGCGAGGCGGGCCGCGCAGTCCGCCGCCATCGGCTGAGCATCCCGCTCACGGTGTCTACCGAGGAAGCGAGCATCCTGTGTACCGGCGACCGAACCCGGATCTGTCCATCTCGGGAGGGCACGTCCTCGACGTCGCGACCGGCGAACGCGTGCGCCGCGACATCGGTGTGAGCGGGGGACGGGTCGTGCCTGTCGGCGACCTCGACGCGCCGGTGCGCATCGACGCCGAGGGGGCGACGGTTCTGTTCGGCCTGTGGGATTGCCACTGTCATCCCGGCAGCCTCATGCACGACCCTGCGGGTGAGAGCTACTTCGAGACGGCACCGTCACGCGCCATGCGCGCGGTCGCCAACCTCAGCGACGCGCTGCGCGCGGGCGTCACCGGGATGCGAGTGCTCGGCGAGGTCGATGAGATCGACGTCGCACTCGCGAAGGCGACCGCGTCCGGTCAGCTCGCGGGGCCGCGGATCCTCCCTTCGGGTCTGACGCTGCACACGACCGGCGGCCACGGGCACGCGTTCCCGCGCGATTACCTGCGCGTGAAGTACTTCGACGAGGTCGACGGTGCCGACGCTATCCGCAGGTCGGTCCGTGCCCATGTCGAGCGCGGCGCGCAGTGGATCAAGGTGTGCCTGACCGGCGGCCTCTTCAGCGAGCACGAGGCAGTCGACGATGCGCAGTTGGACGACGAGGAGCTCCGCGCGCTGATGCGCACCGCAGCGTCGCGCGATGCGCCCGTCGCGGCGCACTGCGGCTCGCCGCGAGTGGCCGAGCGGTTCGCGAGGCTCGGCGGCCGCAGCGTCGAGCACGGTTATGCGCTGGATGAGGCCGCCGCGGCGACGATGGCGGCGAACGGCACGTGGCTCGTGCCGACGATCAGCGTGAGCCACGACGAGCAGATGATGGCGGCGGATGGATGGCCGTCGCACGCGGTCCTACGCGCGAAGGAGGCCGCGAAGCGGCACGGCGAGGCGCTCCGGGCATGCCTGGCGGCGGGGGTGAGGATCGCGGTCGGCGCCGACCTCAACCCGATCGCCGTTCGTCTGCACCGCGAGCTCGAGCTGCTCGAGGCGGCGGGGATGCCGCGCCTGGACGTGCTGCGCGCCGCGACGGCGGGCGGACGGGAGCTGAACGGGCTCGGTCGGAACACCGTGCCGATGCCGGGCGATGTCGCCGACGTCCTCGTCGTCGACGGCGACCCGCTCGTCGACATGACGGTGCTGCGTGCGCCGCGGGAGGTCGTCGCGCACGGCCGCATCACGACGACCGGGATCGGCTGATGTCGCCGCGCATCGTGAGCACGGCCGACTCCGGTGCCGGTGGCCGGCCGTTCCGCATCGTCGTCGTGCCCGCCGTGTGCGGCACCGCTCGTCGAACGGAGGCGCGGTCCTTGGCGGCCGACCCCGACGAACCGAGCGGCGGGTTCCCCCTGTGATCGCCGCGGCCCACGTGGATGCCCGGTGCGTCGCCGCGGTCGGCGGACCGGAGGCGGTGGCGGCGCTCGAGCGGACGCTGCTCGACGGCTTCGACCCCGCCCGCGACCTGCGCCGCGTGAGCGTGCCGTTGTCCGCCGGTGAGCTGCTGCTCATGCCGTCCCAGACGCCGGAATGGACGGGCGTCAAACTCATCACCGTCGCACCGAGCAACGTCGAGCGGGGTGCGCCCCGCATCCAAGGCGTCTACGTGCTGTTCGACACATCGACGTTGACGCCGGTCGTGACCACGGACGGTGCCGCGCTCACCTCGTTGCGCACGCCGGCCGTGTCGATGCTCGCGATACGACGACAGCTCCAGCGGGCCAGCCGGCCGCAGCACGTCGTCATCGCGGGCACGGGGCCGCAGGCCGTACGGCACGCGCAGGCGATCGCCGAGTTCGCCGCGATCGCCGATGTCGAGCTCGCCGACGTCGCGCTGCTCAGCCGGTCGCCGCGCGAGGTCGCGACCGATGGAGTGGACTCCCGAGTCGTCGCATATGCGGACGCCGCGCCGCTGCTGTCCGGCGCGCAGATCATCGTGTGCACGACGACGGCACGGACGCCGATCTTCGACGGTGCGCTCGTGCAGGACGGCGCCATGGTCGTCGCGGTCGGTTCGCACGAGCCGACCGCCCGCGAGCTCGACGCGAACCTCATGGGGCGCGCGCAGGTGTTCGTCGAGGATCGCGCGACGGCCCTCCGTGAGGCGGGCGACGTCGTGCTGGCGGTCGCCGAAGGGACGCTCACGGCGGACATGCTCGTGCCGATCGGCGATCTCGTGCGGGGTGCGGTGCCGCTTGCGACCGACCGCCCGGTGGTGTTCAAGACGGTCGGGATGTCGTGGCAGGACCTCGCTATCGCACGTCTGATCGTCGAGCGCGGTGCCTGAGTGGCGTGCGCGCCTCTGGCGCTCACCTCGGCGGCGCTCCTGCGCGACCATGTGATCCAGCGGTCGTGCCGTTCCCGCACGCGCTCACGGGGAAACGTGTCGCAGGCCGTCCCGGCGATCCATCCCATGGTCTCCTTCCTCGGCGAGCAGGCCGTGCCGCACAATCCCGCGTTCGCCGCCGCCGCGACCCCGGCCGTCCTCGACGCCGCCACCCCGCTCGCCTGGACGGTCGTCGACGTCGTCGCCGTCGCCGGCCCCTCGATCGCGCCCAGATCGCGCAGCCTCGCGCCCTCCGTGCTCTACACCTTGCGTTCGCCGGGCCTCTGGGTGCTCATCGGCGTGCTCGGCCTCTACCTCGGCGTCTGGGTCTCGCTGCCGTTCGCCGAGCGTCTGTACAATCGGCCTGGCGCGCGCGACCCGGGACAGGGTCCCCGCGATCATCGCCGTCAACGTCGTCGAGTGCTGACGGCCGGAGTCCGTCGAGGCCTGGCCGACCGCCCCGTACGCGGATGCGGAGTCGCCCGGCAATAACCTCCACATGGAGGTTTCTGTTACTCTGACCCGGGGCGGTATCGGATGCCCCTTGAGCCTGCAAAGAAGGAAGGTCGACGTGGCCCTGCCGGAAATCTCGATTCAGCTGTACACGCTGGCGGAGGCGTTCTCCGCCGACATGGGCGGGTCGCTCGACAAGCTCGCGGCGATCGGGCTGCGCAACGTGGAGGCGTTCGACTTCGTGCGCCGCCCGGACGAGATCCGGGCCGCGCTGGACGCCTCGGGCCTCGTCTCGCCGACCGGGCACGCCCCGCTGCTCTCCGACGAGCTGTGGACCCCGGACGGCTCCATCCCCACGCCCGCTCCCGAGGTCGTCTTCGAGGCGGCCGCGAAGGTCGGCCTGAAGACCGTCATCGACCCCTTCGTCGGGCCCGAGCGGTGGCTCACGCAGGAGGGCGTCGCCGACATCGCGGACCGCCTGAACGCGCTCGTCGACACGGCCGCGAGCTTCGGCCTCGAGGTCGGCTACCACAACCACGCGCAGGAGTTCATCGCGGACTTCGACGGTCAGAGCGCGTACGAGCGCTTCGTCGCGTCGACGGATGCGCGCGTCGTCCTCGAGCTCGACCTGTACTGGGCCCTCGTGGGCGGGCAGGACGTCGTGGGCCTCGTCTCCCGTCTCGGCGACCGCCTCGTCGCCGTGCACGTGAAGGACGGCGTCCCGCCGGCGAGCAACCCCTTCGCCCCGGGCGCCGGCGCGTTCGGCTCGGAGACGCTCGATCAGCGTCGGGCGGGCGAGGGCGACGTGCCGCTCGCCGACGCGCTGCGCGCGGCATCCGATCTGCGGTACGCCGTCATCGAATACGACAACGCCCCCGGCGACGTCTTCGACGACATCGCGGCCAGCTACGCCTTCCTCGCCGAGGGCGGTCTCGCCCGATGAGCGCCGTCGGCATCGGCATCATCGGCACCGGGGTCATCAGCGACACCTACCTCGCGAACCTCTCTGCCTTCCCCGACGTGGAGGTCCTCATCGTCGGCGACCTGATCCCGGAGCGCGCCCGGGCGCAGGCCGAGAAGCACGGGGTGCCGGCCTTCGGCACCGGCGAGGACGTCCTCGCCCACCCGGACGTCGTGATCGTCGTGAACCTGACGATCCCCGGCGCGCACATCGAGGTCTCGCGCGCGGCGATCGCCGCGGGCAAGCACGTGTGGACCGAGAAGCCGCTCGGCCTGGACCGCGAGGACGCGGCCGAGCTGCTGCGGGAGGCCGAGGCGGCGGGGCTGCGGATCGGATGCGCCCCCGACACGCTTCTCGGACCCGGGTTCCAGGCTGCGCGGCGCGCGATCGAGGGCGGGATCATCGGGCGGCCGCTGTTCGCCCAGACCGTGTTCCAGACGCAGGGTCCCGACCTCTGGCACCCGGACCCCGCATTCCTCTTCGCCCAGGGCGCGGGGCCGCTGCTGGACATGGGCCCCTACTACTTCTCGGCGCTCGTGAGCCTGCTCGGCCCGGTCGGCCGGGTCGCCGCCGTCGGCACGAAGGCGCAGGAGGAACGCCGGATCCACACCGGCCCGAACGCCGGGACCACGTTCCCGGTCGAGGTCCCGTCGACGATCCAGATCGTGACCTCCTTCGAGGGCGGTGCCCAGGCGCAGAGCCTGCTGAGCTTCGACTCCGCGCTCGAACGGCATGGCGTCGTGGAGATCCACGGCACGGAGGGCACGATCGTGATCCCCGACCCGAACCAGTTCGCCGGCCGCATCGCGTACGTCACGCCGCTGGGCGCCATCCGCGACGGGATGTCGTTCGAGCAGGAATGGATCGAGATCGAGCACGAGACCGTCCAGGTCGGCCGCGGTCTCGGGGCGCTCGACATGGTCCGTGCGATCGCGGCTGACCGGCCGCACGTCGCCTCCGGCGGGCTCGGATTCCACGTCCTCGACATCCTGCTCTCCGCTCAGGAATCCGCGGCCACCGGCCGGACCGTCACCGTGGAGAGCACGGTCGCGCCGGTGCCGCTGCTGCCGGAAGGGTTCGACCCCTTCGCCGCGACGCTCTGACCTCGCGCGCCGAGACCGCCCGTCGGGCGGTCTCGGCG
>JASGDW010000255.1:0-9504 GCA_047606965.1 Microbacterium sp. | reverse complement strand
TGTTGCAGAACCTCACCGGATGGCACGCGCTGCTCATCCTCGCCGTCGTCGTCCTCATCTTCGGCGCCGCCAAGCTCCCCGCCCTCGCCAAGAGCGTCGGACAGTCCGTCCGCATCCTGAAGAAGGAAGCCGCCGACGACACCACCATCGCCACCACGTCGAGCACCGCCACCGAACCGGAGACCACCGTGCTGCACGCCGTCCCCGCCACCGGCGTCATCCACGAGGAGCGCGCCGGATCATGACCGCCATCGCCGCCGCCACGCAGGGCCGGATGCCGCTCGGAGAGCACCTGCGCGAAGCGCGCAACCGGCTGCTCCGAGCGGCCGTCGCCCTCGTGGTCACGACGATCGTCGGCTACGTGCTGTCGGACGCGATCCTGGCGGTGCTGCGGATGCCGATCACCGAGCTGGCGGAGTCCCGCAACGCCAGCCTGAACTACGACAGCGTGACCGGGGCGTTCGACCTCAAGCTCAAGATCGCGCTGTTCACCGGGATCGCACTGTCCAGCCCCGTCTGGCTGTACGAGCTGTTCGCCTTCCTCTCGCCCGGCATGACGCGGCGCGAGAAGAAGCACACCTTCGCGTTCCTGGGCACCGCGCTGCCGTTGTTCGCGGCGGGCTGCACGGCCGGTTTCTTCCTGTTCCCGCACATGGTGTCGCTGCTCGCGAGCTTCGCATCGACCGAGGACAGCACCATCCTGCAGGCCTCGTACTACGTCGACTTCGTGCTGAAGGTGGTGCTCGCGACCGGGCTGGCCTTCGTGCTGCCGGTGTTCGTGGTCGTGCTGAACTTCATGGGGGTGCTCTCGGCCCGCTCGATCGCCCGCGGCTGGCGGGTCGCGCTGATCGCGATCGTCGTGTTCAGCGCCATGGTGACCCCGGCCGCCGACGTGCTGTCGATGTTCCTGATCGCAGTGCCCATGGCCCTGCTCTTCCTGGCCGCCTTCCTCGTGGCCCACCTGCACGACCGCCGGATCGCCCGCCGGGAGGCCGCCGAACCCATCCTGACGGGAGCGTGACATGTTCGGACTGACGATCGAGAAGCTGTTCCTCATCGCGATCATCGCGGGCGTCATCATCGGTCCACGGCGGCTGCCGCTGTACGCCGCGAAGGTCGCCGACTTCGCCCGCGGGCTGCGCTCCTTCGTCGACTCCGCACGCGCGCAGGCCGAACGCGAGGCGGGGGTGTCGCTGAGCCGCGAGCAGTGGCAGACCGATCTGCGCAAGTACGACCCCCGCCGGATCGTGCGCGAGGCCCTGGAGAGCTCGCCGGAGGGGAGGCCGACCGTGATCTCCACGGTCCCGAGGCCGGACACGGCCGGGACGGCGGAGGTCGCATCCGCCCCGGAGCCGGTCTCCGCCGCATCCGCGACCGCGGAGACCGCATCCGGGACGGAGCCGGCCGCATCCGGGACGGAGCCGGCCTCCGCCGCATCCGCCTCGGAACCGGCGGAGCCGCCCGCATCCGCGCCGGCGCCTCGGTACGTCGTGGTCGGCGGCACCTCCGGGCACCCCCGCCGCGTCCTGGTGTCCTCCCCTCCCCCCGAGGCCGAGATCGCCGACGAGAAGCAGGAGGAGGCGCCCGCCGCCGAGGAGGAGACGGCAGCGGCTTCCCCCGAGGCCGCGACCGAGGAGGAGGTGCCCGCATCCGACGCGACGCCGACCGCGCCGCGAAAGTACAAGGTCGTCGGCGGCTCGTCGGGCCACCCCCGCCGCGTCCTGGTGAATCCGCCCACGGCCGAGACGCCGCCCGAAGGCGACCACGCCGCGGAGGGGGACCGGAGCTCAGCCGCATCCATTCCGGCGGCCTGAGGGCGGCGTCCCGCGTGCGCGCCGCGCCGGACGCGGTCCTCACCCACGGCCGCGTCCGCCGACGGCGTGCACCTGACGTCGACGCGGCCGTGTGTCACAACTCCGCCTCGCCTCGGCGTGCCACGCCTGTGGCCCGCGCGTTTCCGGTGCGCGCCGGATGCCGGCGTCGCCGCCAGGCTGAGTCATGGCACAGCGTCCGCGTGCACCGGGATGGCCAGGGTCTCCTGCGCCCGGCGTGCGCCTCCGGCTCAGGGCCCCGCGGCGAGCTCCCCGTTGCGGGGCGCCGAGGGTAAGGACCGAGGCCTCGCCGTCGACGGGTCCGCGGGATCTGTCAGCCGCTGCAGGGCGCCTGCTCACACCATCCGCACGTCGGCGTCGATCGCGGCCGCCGTGCGCCGCAGCGGCGCCACGAGCGCCTGCCTCGCGCGGGCGAGAGTGCCGCGGCTCGTGCTGGTCGAGACGTTGACCGCCGCGATCACGGCGCCGTCCTTGCCGTGGACCGGGGCCGCGATGGCGCGCAACCCGTCCTCCAGCTCGCCGTCCACGAGCGCCCACCCCTGCGCGCGCACACGATCGAGCTCGGCACGCAGCCGATCCGCCTCGGTGAGGGTGCGGTCGGTGAGGTGCGCGCGGGCCGAGGCGGCGAGCGCCGCGTCCCGCTGCGCCTCCGGGAGCCCCGCCAGCAGGACGCGGCCCATGCTCGTGGCGTACGCCGGGAACCGGGTGCCGATCGTGATGCGCACGCTCATGATGCGCCGGGTGGGCACCCGTGCGACGTAGACGATGTCGGTGCCGTCGAGCACCGCGGCCGAGACCGACTCGTCGACCTCGCGCGAGAGCCGTTCGAGGTGGGGCTGGACGATCTCGGGCAGCGACAACGAGGACAGATAGCTGAAGCCGAGCTCGAGGACGCGCGGGGTGAGCGCGAACAGCCGGCCCTCGGCACGCACATAGCCGAGCGCCGTCAGCGTGTGCAGGAACCGCCGCGCGGCGGCGCGGGTGAGCCCGGCGCGGCGGGCGACGTCGCTGAGGCTCAGCTCGGGATGCTCGGCGTCGAACGCGCGGATGACGGCGAGCCCCCGGGCGAGCGACTGCACGAACTCGCCGGCGCCCCCCGCATCCGTCGTCTCGGTCATCGTCCCCTCACCGTTCCTCCCCACCCGGCATGTCCCACTTCGGCGCGGTATCAGGGTCATATTCCGCGCCGAAGTGGGACATCAACCACCCCGAAGTGGGACACGAGCGCAGGGCGGCGACGGCTGCCGATGTCGTCAGCGCTCCAGGACGACGGCGAGGCCCTGGCCGACACCGATGCAGATCGCGGCGACGGCCACACCACCCCCGCGACGCTTGAGCTCGTGCGCGGCGTGGCCCAGGATGCGGCCGCCCGAGGCGCCCAGCGGGTGCCCGATCGCGAGCGCGCCGCCGTGCACGTTGACCTTCTCCGGGTCCAGCTCCGGCCACCCGGCGATGCAGGCGAGCGACTGCGACGCGAAGGCCTCGTTCAGCTCGACGACGTCGACGTCCGCCCAGGTCTTCCCGGCCCTGGCGAGCGCCTTGTTCGCGGCCTCGATCGGCGCGATCGGGAAGTAGTCCGGGTCGACGCCGTGCGCGGCCCGGCCCGCGATGCGGGCGAGAGGCTCGGCGTCCAGCGCCCCCTCGGCTCCGATCAGCAGGGCCGCGGCGCCGTCGTTGATCGGAGAGGAGTTGCCCGCGGTCACCGTTCCGCCGCCGTCTGCCGCGAACAGCGCCTTCAGCCCGGCGAGCTTCTCGACCGAGGTGTCGTCGCGGATACCCTCGTCGCGGGCGAGCTCGGCGCCGGGCGCCTGCACGATCTCGGGGTCGTAGACGCCTGCGGCCCAGGCCGCGGCGGCCAGGCGGTGCGAGCGCACCGCGAACTCGTCCTGCGCCTCGCGGCCGATGCCGAACTCGCGTGCGATCTTCTCCGCCGACTCGCCGTTGCTGATCGTCCAGTGCTTCGGGAGCGCCCTGTTGGTCATGCGCCAGCCGATCGCGGTGTTCCACAGCGTCTGGTTGCCCACCGCCGGCCACGGCCGCGGCGACTTCTCCACGATGAAGGGGGCGCGGCTCATCGACTCCACCCCGCCGGCGAGCACGAGGTCGGCGTCGCCGGTCTCGACCGCGCGCGCGGCCTGGATCGACGCCTCCAGCGACGACGAGCACAGCCGGTTGACGGTCACGCCGGTCACGGTGGTGGGAAAGCCCGCCAGCAGCGCGCCGAAGCGCGCGACGTCGCGGTTGTCCTCGCCGGCCTGGTTCGCGTCGCCGAAGATCACGTCGTCAATGCGCGCGGCGTCCAGCCCCGAGCGCTCCACGATCGCCTTCATGACCACGGCGGCCAGGTCGTCGGGCCGGATGCCGGCCAGGGCGCCGGCGGCGCGGCCGAACGGGGTGCGGACGGCGTCGTAGACGAAGGATGCGGTCATGGCTCAGTCCCCTTCCGAAGCGGCGTCGACCAGGGCGAGACCGGTGAGCGCGCGCAGCTCGTCGATCGTGTTGTCGCCGAAGGCCTCGCGCACGGCGAAGCCGTCCGGGGTGACGTCGAAGACGGCATGGTCGGTGTAGACGCGGGAGACGCAGCCGACGCCGGTGAGCGGATACGTGCAGGAGGCCACGAGCTTGGACGAGCCGTCCTTGGTGAGCAGGTCGGTGAAGACGTAGACGTCCTTCGCGCCGATGGCGAGGTCCATCGCGCCGCCGACCGCGGGGATCGCGCCGGGCGCCCCCGTCGACCAGTTCGCCAGGTCGCCGGTCTGCGACACCTGGAACGCGCCCAGCACGCACACGTCGAGGTGGCCGCCGCGCATCATCGCGAAGGAGTCGGCGTGGTGGAAGTAGGCGGCGCCAGGCAGGGCGGTGACCGCCTGCTTGCCGGCGTTGATGAGGTCGGGGTCGACCCGACCGGGCTCGGGGGCGGGGCCCATGCCCAGCAGCCCGTTCTCGGTGTGGAGGATGATCTCCGCGTCCGCCGGCAGGAAGTTGGCCACCAGCGTCGGCGCGCCGATGCCGAGGTTCACGTAGGAGCCCTCGGGGATGTCGGCGGCGATGCGGGCCGCGAGGTCGCCTCGGGAGATGCGGGTGGTCATCGTGCGGCCTCCTCGGTCGCGGCGTGCAGGGGCCGGCCCTCCAGGTCGACCCCGCCGACGAACACGCCGTCCTGCAGCCAGGTCCGTTCGCCGACGGCGACGACGCGGTCGACGAACAGCCCGGGGGTGACGACGGTCTCGGGGTCGATCGAGCCCAGCGGCACGACCTCGTCGACCTGCACGACCGTGGTGGTGGCGGCCGTGGCCATGACGGGGCCGAAGTTGCGGGCCGTCTCGCGGTAGACGAGGTTGCCCCAGCGGTCGGCGGCGCGCGCGCCGATCAGCGCGACGTCGGCGAAGATCGGGTACTCGAGCACGTACCGGCGGCCGCGGATCTCCCGCGTCTCCTTGCCCTCGGCGAGCTGGGTGCCGACCCCGGTGGGCGAGAAGAAGGCGCCGATGCCGGCGCCGGCGGCGCGGATACGCTCGGCGAGGTTGCCCTGCGGCACGATCTCGAGCTCGATCTCACCCGCTCGGTACAGGCCGTCGAACACCCACGAGTCGCTCTGCCGCGGGAAGGAGCAGATGATCTTGCGCACGCGCCGGGCCGCGAGCAGCGCCGCGAGGCCGGTGTCGCCGTTGCCGGCGTTGTTGTTCACGATCGTGAGGTCTTCCGCGCCCTGTGCGATGAGGGCGTCGATGAGCTCGACGGGCTGACCGGCGCGGCCGAAGCCGCCGATCATGACGGTCGCGCCGTCGGGGATGCCCGCGACGGCCGTCTCCACGTCCGGGACGGTCTTGTCGATCATCCACAGCCTCCTAGTGTTCGCTGTGCGAACGTACGTTCGTGATAAGAACATATTATCGCGGGCCGGTGGGCCCGACAACCCTCCGTCGCGCCCCGTCAAGGGACGGCGTCACGCGGGGACACGGGAGGACGCCGCGTCCCCGCCCCGGCGGTAGAGTCGCCGCGCGGACGCACCCGCCCAGACGAAGGAGCCCCGATGACCGCCATCGCCACCACGACCTCCGGCAGCCTGCCGCGCAGCCGCGCCCTGATCGAGGCCAACGCCGCACGGGCCTTCGAGGACGACGGCTTCACCCTGCGCAGCACGCCCGAGTTCGAGGCGCTCGTGGCCGAGGCGGTCGGCGAGGTCGTCCAGCGCCAGCGGGACGCCGGGATCGGCCTCGTCGGCGACGGCGAGTACGGCAAGGCGATGTCCAGCGCGACCGACTACGGTGCGTGGTGGTCGTACTCGTTCCAGCGCGTGGGCGGGCTCGCCCTGACCGGCACCGACATCTTCAGCCAGCCCCCCGCCGTCTCGGAGCCCGGCAGGATCGAGCTCACCTCCTTCCTCGACCGGCGCGACCGGCGGCGCTTCCCCGCGGTCTACCGCGAGGCCGTCGAGACCGGCCGGGTCGCGAGCGGGTTCCCCACCACGACCGGCCCGCTCACCTACCGCGGGCAGGAGGCGACGGCGTCCGACATCCGCAACCTCGCCTCGGCGCTGCGGCCGGGTGAGCAGGGCTTCCTCACCGCGATCTCGCCGGGCAGCGGCTCGCGGGTGTGGAACCAGTTCTACGCGAGCGACGACGACCACCTGCAGGCCTGGGCCGACGTGCTGCGCGAGGAGTACCGGGCGATCACGGACGCCGGTCTCGTGCTGCAGATCGACGACCCCTCCCTCGCCGAGAACTGGGACCAGATCACCCCGGAACCGGACGTCTCGGACTACCGCGCCTTCACGCAGCGACGGGTCGACGCCCTGAACCACGCGATCGCGGGCCTGCCGAAGGAGCGGGTGCGCCTGCACGTGTGCTGGGGATCGTGGCACGGACCGCACGTGACCGACATCCCGATCGCGGAGATCCTGCCGGTCGTGCTGACCGCGAACGTGGGGCAGATCTCCTTCGAGGCCGGGAACGTCCGTCACGAGCACGAGTGGACGGCGTGGCGGGACGCGGCGGATGCCGGCGTCCTCCCCGACGACCTCGTCCTCGTGCCCGGGGTGGTCAGCCATGCGACGAACGTCGTCGAGCACCCCGACCTGGTGGCGCAGCGCATCCGCCGGTTCGCCGACATCGTAGGCGATGACCGTGTGATCGCCTCCACCGACTGCGGCCTCGGCGGCCGCATCCACCCGGACATCGCCTGGGCCAAGCTCGAGGCGCTCGGCGAGGGCGCCCGTCGCGCGTCCCGCTGATCGCGGCGCTCAGGGCTCCAGCGTCAGCGACGCGGAGATGGGCGCGATCTGCTGGCGCAGCGCGATGATCTCGCGCGCGTGCGCGTTCAGTCGCACATCGCCGGGCAGCTCGGGCACCCACTCCGGCACCGGCCGTGCGGCGCCGTCCGGGCCGGGCACGACGAAAACCGTCATGCACTGCGTCGTCAGCGTCAGCTCGTGGGGCCTGCGCGGGTCGGCCGTGCGCACGTGGACGCTGATGTGCATGCTGTGCGCGCCGGTGTGGATGATCCGCGCGTCCACCTCGACGAGGTCGCCGATGCGCACCGGCGCGAGGAAGTGGATGCCGCCCGAGTACACGGCGACGGCGGCGCTCGCGTCCTCGCCGTCGCGCGCCCAGGCCGCCGCCACCGCGTAGGCCGCCTCGTCGATCCAGCGCATGACCGTGCCGCCGTGCGCCTTCCCGCCCCAGTTCACGACGCCGGGCGGCACGAGGAAGCGCAGCGTCACCCGCGGGGTGGCGGTCGCGGCGTCGTAGTCCTCGTCGAGCATGAGCCTCTTGATCTCGGTGCGCGACGGGATGCGCTCCAGCGCCGCCGCCGCGAGCGCGCGGTCGGAGCGGCTGCGCGGCTCCCACCCCGGGACCGCGATCGACCGGCCGCCGGTCGGGCGCCCGGGTCCTCCCGGCGTCGCGTCGACGGCGTCCGCAGCGGGGGCCTTGGCCACGAAGATGAGGATGCAGGTGGTGGCGGGGGTGTAGGCGCGCGACTCGACCTCGGCCGACGAGACCGTCACGGCGACGTGCATGCTCGAGCGGCCGGTGTGGATGATGCGCGCCTGCACCTCGACGAGGCTGCCCGGCGGCACCGGACGCCGGTGCCGGACGTTGCCGACGTAGGCCGTCACGCAGTAGGCGCCCGCCCACCCGACGGCGCACGCGTAGCCGGCCTTGTCGATCCACTCCATCACGCTGCCGGCGGCGACGGTCGTGCCGCTGAAGGCCGTGTCGGCGGGGGTCGTCAGGAACCGGAGCGTGATGCGGTCGTCGCGGCCGGCGATCGTCGTGGTCGTCACGCGGTCAGCGTAGCGGTTCCCCCCGTCGCGCCGAGTCGATAGCGTGAAGCCATGAGCGATTGGCGCGCCGACCGGGTCGAGACCGTCCGCGGACTGATCCGCGGGGCCGAGCCCGAGGTCGTCGAGGAGGTGAAGTGGCGCAAGCCCAGCCGGCCCGACGGCGTGCCGACGTTCTCGCTGTCGGGACTGATCTGCACGGTGGAGACCTACAAGGACAAGATCAAGCTGACCTTCGCGAGGGGCGCGGCGCTGCCCGACCCGTCCGGGCTGTTCAACGCGAGTCTGGATGCCGGCACCCGCCGCGCCATCGACCTCCGCGCGCAGGACGCCCTCGACGAGGACGCCTTCGTCGCGCTCGTGCGCGCCGCCGCCGATCTCAATCGGCGCTAGTCGACGGGCGCCCGTGAGGCCGGTCGGCCGCCTCCGCCAGGATCGGCGCCGCCAGGCGGAACGCCGTGTTGGCCGCGGGCACGCCGCAGTAGATCGCGGACTGCAGGATCACCTCTTCGATCTCGACGGCGCTCAGGCCGTTGCGCAGCGCGGCGTGCACGTGCATCACGAACTCCTCGTGGTGACCGAGCGCGATCATCGCGGTGAGGACGGCGATCGACCGGCCCCGGCGCTCGAGGCCGGGACGCGACCACACCTCGCCCCACGCGTAACGGGAGATGAAGTCCTGGAACACCGCGGTCTGCGGCGTCGTGCTCGCGATCGCGCGGTCGACGTGCGCGTCGCCGAGCACCGCGCGGCGCACGACCATGCCCCGGTCGTAGCGCTCCTCGTCGCTCAGGCCGACGCCTTCGGGACGGCTCATCGGGCGCTCCCCTCGAAGAAGGCGATCAGCGCGGCGGCGAGGGCGGCCGGCTGCTCAGCGGGCGGCAGGTGGGCGGCGTCCGCGATGCGGACGGCGCGACCGTCCACGACGCCTCGGGCGATCTCGTCGGCCTTCTCCTCCGGCGCCACCCGGTCGTACTCGCCCCAGACCGCGACCACGGGGGCTGCGATCTCGGCGAGCCGGTCGCGCACGTCGTAGGCGGCGAGCGCCTCGCAGCACAGCGCATACGACTCGTCGTCGGCATCCTGCAGCGCATGGAACAGGCGGCCCGACAGCACCGGCTCCCGCGCGATCGAGTCGGGCGCGAACCACCGCTGCCCGGACTGCACGATCAGCGACGAGGTCGACTGCGCCCGCACCTGCGCCGCCCGTTCGCACCACGAGTCCGGGTCTCCCAGCAGCGCCCCGGAGGCGACGATCGCGGCCCCGGCGACGAGCCCCGGGTGGCGCAGCAGCAGCTCCAGCCCGGTCGCGCCGCCCAGCGAGACGCCGGCGTAGCGGATGCCGTCGCCGCCGAGCTCACGTGCCCCGGCGGCGACGGCGTCGGCCAG
>JASGDW010000254.1:0-5579 GCA_047606965.1 Microbacterium sp. | reverse complement strand
GGCGAGGCCGTCGGCGCGCCGGCCTCCGGAGCCCTCGCCGACCGATGGGGGCAGCGGCCGGTGCTGCTGGGCGGCGTGGCGGTGCACCTCGTGGTGCTGCTCGTGTTCACCCTGGGCGTGGGCGGCATCCCGGATGCGGCGACGGTCGCGCTGGCGGGCGTGGCCGGGCTGACCCTCCCGCAGGTCGGTGCGCTCTCGCGGGCGCGATGGCTCGCGCTCGCCCCGGACGACACCGCGGCCGCCTTCGCGTTCGAAGGCGTCGTCGACGAGGTCGTGTACATCATCGGCCCCGCCCTGGTGGGACTGATCGCGGTCGCGGTCGACCCGCGGGCGGCGATGCTGATCGCCGGCGTGCTCATCGCCGTCTTCGTCACGCAGTTCGCGGTGCACCGCACGCACCGAGCCGTGCCGCGACGCGGCCGGTTCGCCGCCGACGAGCTCGCGGACGCGGTGACGGCGGGGACCGGCCGGCGGGCGGCGCTGATCGCGCTGACCTTCGCCGGCATGGTCTCGATGGGCGCGTTCTTCGGCGGCAGCCAGACCGCGCTCACGGCGTTCGCCGCGGAGATGGGCGTGCCGGACGCCGGTGCGCTGCTGTACGCGGTGATGGCGGTGGGCTCGGCGGCGACGACCGTGTCGATGGTGCTGGTGCCCGATCGCATCGGCCCGTGGACCCGGTGGATCACCGCAGGGCTCGGGATGCTCGGCGGCGCCGTGCTGATGACGGTCGCCGGCGGCATCCCCGCGGTGGTCGTCGCCGGCGTCGTGGCCGGGGCCTTCCAGGGACCGATGCTGCTGACGGTCTTCCGCATCTCCGGGTCGATCGCCGAGCAGGGGCGCAGCGGGGTCATGATGACCCTCACCGCGAGCGGCGTGGTGGTCGGGCTGGCGCTGGGCGCCGCGATCGCCGGCCCCCTGGCGCAGGCCCACGGGTCGACGGGCGGTTTCGCGGTGACGATCGCGGCGGCGCTGATGCTGCTGCTGCTCGGGGTCGCCGCGGCGGCCGCCGGACGCGTCCGGCGCCGTCAGGCCAGGGTCAGCTCTCCGCTGTAGACGAGCACGGCGGGGCCGGCCAGCAGCACGTGCCCGTCCTGCATCCTCACGTTCAGCTGTCCGCCGGGCACGCTCACGCGCCACCGGTCCGGGGCGGCGGGCCCCGCCCAGTGCCGCACCGCGAGCGCGGTCGCCGCCACGCCGGTGCCACAGCTGAGCGTCTCGCCCGAGCCGCGCTCGAACACCCGCATCCGGACGACGCCCACGCCGGCCTGGACGAGCGGGTCGGCGGGCACCACGAACTCGACGTTCGCCCCCGCGACCGGGGCCGGGTGCAGCAGCGGACGGTGGACGAGGTCGAGCCCGGCCAGCTCGTCGTCGCTGGCGACGGCGACCACGACGTGCGGGTTGCCGACGTCGACGCCCAACCCGGGACGGGCCACGGGCAGGCCCCGCGCCTGCACCAGCACGTCTTTCTCGTCGATGCTCCACGGCCCGAGGTCGACCTCGAAGCCGGCGTCGTCGCGGGTGAGCGTCTTGACCCCGGCGCGGGTGCCGATGCGCGCCGGCTCCGCGCCGATCTCGGCGAGCCCGGTCTCGGCGAGGTAGCGGGCGAAGACGCGGATGCCGTTGCCGCACATCTCCGCGATCGAGCCGTCGGCGTTGCGGTAGTCCATGAACCACTCCGCGCCCGCGGCCGCCGCATCCGCCCCCTCGGCGATCGCGTCGGCGCGCACGACGCGCAGGATGCCGTCGGCGCCGACCCCGAAGCGGCGGTCGCAGATGGCGGCGACCTGCCCGGCGTCGAGGGCGAGCACGCCATCGGGGTCGGCGACGACGACGAAGTCGTTGCCCGTGCCGTGCCCCTTGGTGAACGCGAGGGTCTGCGGCATGGGCCCGAGTCTACCGGCGCCACGACCCCGGCCTCCGCGAGACCGCATCCGCGCGCCGAGACAGCATCCGCGCGCCGAGACAGCATCCGCGCGCCGAGACCGCGGAATCCACCTGCGGTCTCGGCGCGCGGTTGCGGTCTCGCGGGGTCAGTCGTCGGCGATGAGGCGCTTGCCGCTGGCGCGCGTCTCGATCGGCGCGTAGCCCAGCGCCTCGAAGAACCCTCGGATGCCGTGGTTCTCCGGTCGCACCATGAGCTGGACCTTGGGGCAGCCCATGGCCTGGAGCCGGCCCTCCGCCTCGGCGACGAGGCCCCGTGCGATCCCCTCGCCGCGCCGCACCGGGTGGCTCGCCAGATAGTGGAGCCAGCCGCGATAACCGTCGTAGCCGGCCATCACCGTGCCCACGACGACGTCGGCGTCGACGGCGACCAGGAACAACTCGGGCTGCACCGAGAGCTTGCGTTCGATGTCTCGGCGGGGATCGTTCCACGCTCTGGTGAGCGCGCAGGCCTCCCACAGGGACACGACGGCCTCGGTGTCGTCCGAGGCGAAAGACCGGATCTCGACCGTCATGCGCTCAGTCTGCCAGCGCGACGGCGTCCGCACCCGGACCGACCCATGCCACACCGGGATAGCGGCGGAACCACGACACCTGCCGGCGGGCGTAGCGTCGGGTCAGCGCCTGGGTCTGCGCGATCGCCTGCGACGCGTCCAGCTCGCCGCGCAGCTGCGCGAGCGCCTGCGCATAGCCGATCGCACGGCTCGCGGTGACGCCGCGTTCGAGTCCGCGCTCGCGCAGGGCGACGACCTCGTCGAGCATGCCCGCCGCCCACATGCCGGTCACGCGATCGTCGAGCCGCGCCACCAGCTCCTCCCGGGCCACGGCGACCCCGACGACACGGGTGCGCGGATGCCACCGCCGCGGCGGATCGGGGAGCACGGCGCCGTGGGTGTCCGCGCCCTGGGCCAGCACCTCGAGGGCCCGCACGATCCGCCGCCCGTTGCGCGGGTCGACGCGGCCGGCGGTCACGGGGTCGGCCTGCCGCAGCCGGGCGTGGAGCGCGCCGGCACCGTGCTCGGCCAGCTCGGCCTCCAGCCGCCCGCGCAGCACGGTGTCCCGCGGTGGGAAGCGGAAGTCGTAGATGACGCTGGAAACGTACAGCCCGGAGCCGCCGACGAGGATCGCGTCGGCGCCCCGGGCGTGCGCCTCGCCGATCGCGGCGCGCGCCGCATCCTGGTAGCGCGCCACGGCGGCCTCGTCGGTCACCTCCAGCACATCGATCAGGTGATGCGGGATGCCGCGCCGGGACGCGGCCGGAAGCTTCGCCGTGCCGATGTCCATGCCGCGGTACAACTGCATCGCGTCGGCGTTGACGATCTCCGCCGGGCGCCCGCGCGCAGCGAGCGCCTCGGCGAGATCGAGCGAGAGCGCCGTCTTGCCGGTCCCGGTCGCCCCGACGATCGCCCACAGCCGGAGGGCGGTCTCCTCACTCATGATGGCGCCAGTTTCTGGCGATGGCGCCTGAAATTCGTGGCGCCATCGCCAGAAACTGGCGCCATCGGGCCGAGAATGAGCGGCATCGGGCGACCGGGGGCATCGGACGCGGTCAGCGCCCGGCGACGCGCAGGGTCGGCAGCCCGAGCGACACCGGGCGCGGGCCGCCGGACTCCGGCAGCGCGCAGGACTCGGCCTGCGTGCGGTCCCAGGCGTCGCCGGAGCGCGTGCGGCGGATCCGCAGCGGCGCGCCGTCGACGGAGTCGGCCAGCAGGTGGAAGGGAGCCGCACGGGTGAGGGTGACGGTCACGACGTCGCCGGGACGCGGCGCCTCGGAACCGGCCGGCACCTCGAAGTGCACGAGCCGATTGTCCTCGGCGCGGCCGGTGAGCCGGTGCGTCGCGGCGTCCTTCTTGCCCTCGCCTGCCGAGACGAGCACCCGCACCTCTCGGCCCACCTGGGCCCGGTTCTCCTCCAGGCTGATCCGCTCCTGCAGCGCGACGAGACGCTCGTACCGCTCCTGCACGACCTCCTTGGGCACCTGGTCGGCCATCGTCGCGGCCGGCGTTCCCTCTCGGATCGAGTACTGGAACGTGAAGGCGCTCGCGAACCGCGCCTGCTCGACCACGCGCAACGTGTCCTGGAAGTCCTCCTCGGTCTCGCCGGGGAAGCCGACGATGATGTCGGTGGAGATCGCGGCGTGCGGGATGCGTTCGCGCACCCGGTCGAGGATGCCGAGGAACCTCTCGCTGCGGTACGACCGGCGCATCGCCTTCAGGATGCGGTCGCTGCCGGACTGCAGCGGCATGTGCAGCTGCGGCATCACGGCCGGGGTCTCGGCCATCGCGGCGATGACGTCGTCGGTGAACGCGGCCGGATGCGGCGAGGTGAACCGGATGCGCTCGAGGCCGTCGATCCTGCCGGCGGCGCGCAGCAGCTTGCCGAAGGCGTGCCGGTCACCGAACTCGACGCCGTAGGAGTTCACATTCTGGCCGAGCAGGGTGACCTCGAGCGCACCGTCGTCGACGAGCAGCTGGATCTCGCTGAGGATGTCACCGGGACGGCGGTCCTTCTCCTTGCCGCGCAGGCTCGGCACGATGCAGAACGTGCACGTGTTGTTGCAGCCGACCGAGATGGACACCCAGCCGCTGTAGACGCTGTCGCGCCTGGTCGGCAGCGTCGAGGGGAACACCTCGAGCGACTCGAGGATCTCGAGCTCCGCCACCTCGTTGTGCCGGGCGCGCTCGAGCAGGCGCGGCAGCGACCCCATGTTGTGGGTGCCGAAGACGACGTCGACCCACGGCGCCTTGCGCTGCACGACGTCCTTGTCCATCTGGGCGAGGCATCCGCCGACGGCGATCTGCATCCCCGCGTGACTGTCCTTGCGGCTCTTGAGGTGCCCGAGGGTGCCATACAGCTTGCCGGCGGCGTTGTCGCGCACCGCACAGGTGTTGATGACGACGATGTCGGCCTCGGCTCCCTCCTCGGCGCGGACGTAACCCGCGCTCTCAAGGGACCCGGACAGCCGCTCCGAGTCGTGGACGTTCATCTGGCACCCGAAGGTGCGCACCTCGTAGGTGCGGGGGGCGCCATCGGCGCCACGGGCGGCGGCGGACGGCGCGATGACGGTCGGCGCGGAGGAGGCAGTCATGACCCTGCCATTCTACGGTCCGCGGCGACAGGTCAACCCGGCTCCGCCAGGGCTGCACGGGCGGCGTCCATCGCGACGTGACCCGGGTAGCCGCGGCGTGCGAGCTGGCCGAGCAGGCGTCGCAGGGCGACGTCACGGTCGAGTCCACGCAGCGAGCGGGCCCGGGTGCGGGCGAACTCGAGCGCCCGCACCCGGTCGTCGTCCGGCAACTCCGCCAGCGCGGCCGCCGCGATCTCACGCGACACGCCGCGTGCGGCGAGGGTCGTCGCGATCGCCCGGCGTCCCTGGCCCCTGCGGTCCACGGCGGTGTGCACGAGCTGCTCCGCCAGCGCCGCGTCGTCGAGGTAGCCGCGCTCCTCACACGCGCTCAGGATGCCGTCGGCCTCATCGGGCGCGAGGTCGAAGCCGGCCAGCACGGCGCGCGCCTCGACGATCGAGAGCGAACGCACGGCCAGTTTGCGCAGCAGGGCGCGCTCGGCGGCCTGCGCGGCGTCCGGGCGCGCGCTACCGGCCGGGTGCCGCCGCTGCGCCACGGCGAGAGCACGGT
>JASGDW010000253.1:0-8551 GCA_047606965.1 Microbacterium sp. | reverse complement strand
GTCGTCGAGCGCCTCGTCCAGCGTGTCCTCGAACGCGACCGCGCTGCCGAAGGCGACCAGCACCTTCTTCAGCTGCGGCAGCTGCGTGCCGCTGGAGGCCTGCACGTACACCGGCTGGACGTAGAGGAAGCCGCCACCCACCGGCAGCGTCAGCAGGTTGCCGTTGATGACCTCCGACTGGCCCTGTTTGAGCAGGTTGATCGCCGAGGAGATCGTGGGGTCGGAGTTGAAGGTGTTCTGCACCTGGCCGGGGCCGGGGATGGTCGTGTCCGAGGTGATCTCCAGCAATCGGAGCGTGCCGTAGTCGGCGCTCTTCTCGCCGGCGGTCGAGCCGGCGTCCGAGTCGACGGCGAGGTAGCCCATCAACACGTTCCGCGAGTCCGTGCCGGTGGATCTGGGGATGAAGCTCGTGAACATCGAGAACGTCGGCGAGTCCTGCCCGGGCATCTGCATGGTCAGGTAGTACGGCGGCTGGTTCACGGTCTCGTCCGAGGAGGTCGGATCGGCCGGCGTCGCCCACACGTTGTCCTGCTGGTAGAACGACTGTGCGTCGTCGACGTGGTAGACGCCGAGCATCGTGCGCTGCACCTTGAACAGGTCGGTCGGGTACCGCACGTGGCTCATCAGCTCGCTCGACATGTCGGAGATCGACTTGAGCGTCGACGGGTAGACGTTCTGCCAGGCCTGCAGCAGCGGGTCGGTGTCGTCCCAGGCGTAGAGCGTGACGGCGCCGTCGTAGGCATCGACGGTGATCTTCACCGAGTTGCGGATGTAGTTGATGGTGTCCAGCGCGACCTGCGGGTCCTCGTTGTTGGCGTCCTCGATCGCCTGCGACATGCTCGTCGACGTCGAGTACGGGTAGGCGTCGCTGGTCGTGTAGCCGTCGATGATCCACACGATGCGGCCGTCCACCACGCTCGGGTACGGATCGGAGTCCAGCGTCAGGTACGGCGCCACCTTCTGCGCCCGTTCGAGCGGATCGCGGTCGTACAGGATCTGCGAATCCTCGTTGAGGTAGTCGGAGAACAGGATCTGCTCCGACTGGAACTTCAGCGCGTAGACCAGCCGGTTGAACCAGGTGCCCAGGCTCGGGCCGCCGTCGCCGGTGAACGTGGTCTTGGTCTCGCTGGAGCCGTCGGTGCCGGAGGGGTAGTCCAGCTCGATCGGCGCGGTGTCCTCCGGCGCGCCCACGATCGAATAGGTGGGCGAGTCCTCGCCGAAGTAGATCCGCGGCTCGAAGTCGCTCGAGGACAGGAAGCCGGATGCCGGGATGCCGCTCTCGATGAACACCGGATCGCCGTCGGAGGTGCGCTCGTTGCCCTCGGCGACGACCATGCCGTAGCCGTGCGTGTACACCAGGGTCGAGTTCTGCCACGAGGCGTCCGTGCCCAGCGCCGCGGTGTTCAGATCGCGCACCGAGACGATCGTGTCCTGCGACTGCCCGTCGATCGTGTACCTGTCGACGTCCATCGGATCGGAGAACTGGTAGTACGACCGGTACTGCTGCAGCTGGCTGACGGTCGGGGTGATGATCGCCGGGTCCATGATCCGGATCGACGCCGTGGTCTCCGCGTCGGAGCGCAGCTGGCCGGCCTCGGCGGTGGTGGTCGCGTCGTAGTCCGTGGTCTCGACCGCGTCGATGCCGAACGCGACCTGGGTCGCGTCGATGTTGCGCTGGTAGTACTCCGACTCGTAGGCCAGCTGGTTCGGCTTGACCTGCACCGTGTTCACGATCCAGGGGTAGACCACGCCGACCACGATCGAGGTGAGCACCAGCAGGCCGGTCGCGATCAGGGGGAACCGCCAGCGACCGATCGCCGCGGTGACGAAGAAGAGCGCCGCCACCAGCACGGCGGCGATCGCGAGGATCGTGAGCCCCGGGATGGTGGCGTTCACGCCGGTGTAGGTCGGTCCGGTGATCCGGTCCCCCGTCTGCGTGAGGGTCAGGTACCTGTCCAGCCACAGGCTCGCCGCCTGCAGCAGCAGGTAGACCCCGGCGATGACGGCGAGCTGGACACGGGCCGGCTTGGAGATCCGCAGCTCCCGGCGGCCGATGCGCACCGATCCGTACAGGTAGGACACGAGCACCGTCAGCAGCAGGCTGATCAGCACGACCGCGGAGGCGAACCCGAGCAGCGCCGCGTAGAACGGCACGCCGAAAAGGTAGAAGCCGGTGTCCATGCCGAACTGCGCGTCGCTGGTGTCGGTGTGCACGCCGCCCAGCCACAGCGCCGTGGTCTCCCACTGCGTCGAGGCGGTGAAGCCGGCGAAGAACCCGAAGAACACCGGGATGCCCCACATCGCCAGTCGCCGCAACGGCTCGACGACCTCCTGGTACCGGTCGAGCTGGGAGCTGAGCTTCACGTAGACCGGGCGCAGCCGGTAAGCGAGCTGGATCGACAGCCACAGCGGCAGCGCCATGCCCAGGAAGCCGACGACGAACATGCCCGCGCGGGCGAGCCACTGCGTGGCCAGCACCGAGGAGTAGCCGAGCTGGTCGTACCAGAGCCAGTCGGCGTACAGGTTCGCGAACAGGAAGAACGCCACCAGCAGCGCGGCGAGCACCACCAGCGAGACCAGGACGATGCGGCGGGTACGGCGCGGGGCGGCGGGCGTCGGCGCGGAGGTCGATGACACGCCTCCATCCTAAGAGGGACGTTCTGGGCGGATGCTGCCGATTCGCTAAGACGCCGTGCAGGTGGCGAGCGCGTCCAGGTCGCCGCCGTCCGCGATCGTCTGCAGCACGGTGAGCGACTCCTCGAGCGTCGACACCGCGAACACACGCAACCCGGTGGGCACCTCCCCGACGACCTCGTCGCAGTTCGACGACGGCGCGAGGAAGTACTCCGCGCCCGCTCCGAGCGCGCCCCACATCTTCTGTCGGATGCCGCCGATCGCGCCGACGGTGCCGTCGGCGCTGATCGTGCCGGTGCCGGCGACCGCCTCGCCGCCGTTGAGCTCGCCCGGGGTGAGCTGGTCGATGATCCCGAGCGCGAACATCATGCCCGCCGACGGGCCGCCGACGTTGCTGAGCCCGAAGGTGACGTCGTAGGGCATCTCGTAGGACATCTGCGTCGTGACGCCCAGCAGCCAGGTGCCGTCGTCGCCGGCCGTGGGCGTGACCTGCAGCTCCTGCGCCGTCCCGTCGCGCGAGACGAGCAGCGTCACCGGCGCCCCGGCGCCGGCGCTCACCGCCGCGCGCACCTCGTCGACGGAGGAGACCGCGGTGCCGTCGACCGCCAGGATCTCGTCGCCCGCGGCGAGGATGCCGACCGACGCGCCGTCGTCGAGCACCGAATAGACCTCGACGACGGGATCGAGGTCGTAGCCGAGAGCGCTGAAGGCCGCCGCCTCCGCCTCGGTCTGCGAATCCGTCATCTCCGCGGCGGTCTCGGCGTCACGTTCGTCGCTGGACTGATCGGACGAGTACACCGTCTCCATCGGCACGACCGCCTTGGTCTGGTCGAACCACGCCGCCAGGACCTCCAGCCAGGACGGCGGCTGCTCCGGCGTGCCCGTCACCACGACCGTGAGCAGGTCGAGCTGACCGGCGGTGTCGTAGGTCTGCGCACCGTCGACGGAGATCACCGGCACCTCGTCGCCGTCGGCGTCCGTCGTCGTGCCCAGCGTGTTGTACACCGGGCCGGGCGACTCGATGACGAACGAGCTCGGCAGCAGCGAAATCGCCAGCAGCGCGACCAGCGCCACGACCAGGCTGATCGCTCCGATGCGGGTTCGCCGGCTCATCCGGGGCCGGGCGGGCGCGGTCTCGTCCACCTCGTCGAACAGGCTCACGCGTTCCTCCCGTGGCGTTCGCGACCGGCGTACGGCGAATGCGGGCGGTGCCGGGCGGTGCGATGCTGTGTGCCACTAGCGTAGATCGTGACGTTATCCGCTCGCTGAAAGGCGTCCGCCGTGCCCGAGGACGACGACCTCTCCCCCGAAGAACAGTTCCGCCAGATGCTGCAGCGCCTGCTGGCCGGACAGCTCGACCCCGAGCAGCTCTCGCAGCTCGCGGCCATGGGCGTCGACCCGTCGCAGCTGGCTCAGGCGATGACGCAGATGCAGTCGGCGTTCGCGTCGGGCGACGGCGGCATCGACTGGGAGCAGGCGAGGCGCCAGGCGCTGCACATCGCGAACCAGTCCGACCTCGGCGTCGGCGCGGCCGAGCGCGCCGACCTCGACCAGGCCTTCGCGCTGGCGACGCTGTGGCTCGGCGAGGCCACCACGGTCTCCGAGCTGTCGGAGCCGCCCCGTGCGATCACCCGCGGCGCCTGGGTGGAGGCCACGCTGCCGGTCTGGCAGGACCTGGCCGAGCCGGTCGCCACGAGCGTCGCCGACGCGTTGACGACGACCCTGGCCGAAGAGGTCCCCGAGGACATGAAGGCGATGATCGCGGGCGCCGGCCGGATGCTGCGGGGCGTGGGCGGCTCGCTGTTCGCCGCCCAGCTCGGGCAGGTGGTCGGGCGGCTCTCGACCGAGGTCGTCTCCGGCGGCGATGTCGGCATCCCGCTCATGCCGGCCGGTCACGCGGTGATCCTGCCGCAGAACTTCGCCGACTTCGGACAGGGTCTCGAGATCCCCGAGGACCAGCTGGCGCTGTCGGTCGCGGCCCGCGAGCTCGCCCACGCCCGTCTCTTCCGGCACGCGCGATGGCTGCAGCTGGACGTGACGACTCAGATCGGGGAGTACGCCCGCGGCATCCACGTGGACACCTCCGCGCTTGAGGAGATCGCCGAGCGGTTCGACCCGTCACAGCCGGACGAGCTGAAGCAGCTGCTCTCCAGCGGCGCGCTGCTGCCCAGCCCGACCCCGCAGCAGACCGCGGCGCTGGCCCGGCTGGAGACGGTGCTCGCCCTCATCGAGGGATGGGTCGACGTCGTCACGGCCGACGCGACCTCGCGCCTGCCGTCGGCGGACCGCGTCGCCGAGGTCGTGCGACGCCGGCGCGCCGTCGGCGGCCCCGCCGAGAAGGCGCTCGCCTCCCTCGTCGGGCTGGAGCTGCGGCCCCGCCGGCTGCGGGAGGCCGCGGCCATGTGGCGTGCCGTCACCGACGCCGTCGGCATCCCCGCCCGAGACGCCCTCTGGGACTACCCCGACCTCATGCCGACCGCGGCGGACATCGACGACCCGGCGGCGCTCATCGCGCGGCTGCAGGCCCGCGCGCAGGGCGATGCACCCGCCCCCGACGAGATGGACGAGGCGCTCGCGCGACTGCTCGCCGAGGAGGCCGGCGACACGGACCACCCGGACGCCGGGGAGGGCTCCCCCGACGAAGGGTCCGGCCCCGCAGGGCCCGCCCCGGTCTGAATCCGACCTCCCGCCCCGACGCACCGGCCACGGACCGTGCACGTCACGGTCGGCGGCGGGACCCGGGCGCGTCGCCGGGGTGTTCCTCGGTTCCTCCCCAGGCCGGCCGGTCGCCGGACGACGCAGACGGCTGTGGACGGCCACCCCGCGGGGCGGCGTCGCGGCGCACAATCGGTGCATGCCCTGCCTGGACCCCGCGTTCCCGCCGGTGTGGCGCACCGAGTCGCAGCTGCAGTTCGGCACGTCGCCACGCCTCGTCGTGCACGACCCGCGGCCCTGGCAGCTGGCGCTGATCGCACGGCTCGTGCGCGGCATGACCGACGAGGAGCTGGAGCGGTTCCCGGTCGCGAACGGCGTCGCCGCGCGCGCCGTGCGCTCCTTCCTCTCCCGGCTGGCGCCGGCGCTGGCGCCGCCGGAGTCGCCACGGGCCGCGGTGACGCTGCTGATCTCTCCGGGCACCCGGCCGGAGGTCGCCGCCGAGGTCCGCGAGCGCCTCGGCGTGCATCGGCGGGTCGAGGAGGCGTGCGTGCCCGGAGCGACCGTCGTCGTCCTGGCCCATTACGAGGTCGATCCGGCGATCTCCTCGCGACTGATGCGCGACGACATCGCGCATCTGCCGGTGCTGCTGCGACCGGAGCGGGCAGAGGTCGGCCCGCTGATCGTGCCGGGGCGCGGACCGTGCCTGAGATGCCTGGCCGCGCATCGCCGCGATCGGGACGCCGCGTGGCCGCTCGTCGCCGCCCAGCTGCTGACCGCCCCGTGCCCGCCGGTGGATCCGCTGCTCGCGGGCGAGGCGGCTCTGCTCGCCGCCCAGCAGATCAGCTGCGCGGACGCGCCGACGGACCGGATCGTGACGCTGCGGCGGGGGTCCGCCCGACGGTCCTGGCGCGTGCCGGACGCTCATCCAGAGTGCGGATGCCGATCTCCTGCAGGAAACGGGACCGCTGCCGCGGCGAGCGTCCCAGCCCCGATGCCCACGACAGCGAGAGCGTACGCGCGGCCCGCGTGATGCCCACGTAGGCGAGCCGCCGCTCCTCGTCGATCTCGTCGAAGGTGCGGGCGTAGGCGATCGGCAGCAGCCCCTCGGCCAGCCCGACCAGGTGCACGTGGTCCCACTCGAGGCCCTTCGCGGCGTGCAGCGTCGCGAAGGTGACCGTCGCGCGCGCGGGCTCATGCTGGTCCTTCGCCCGCGCCATCAGCCGATCGGTGAACGCGCGCAGGGTGGTGCCGTCGGGCTGCTCCTCGGCGAGGCGCAGCAGCGCCCGCCGCGCCTCCCACTGGTCGCGCAGCGCGCCGCCCGCCTGCGGCGGCTCGTCGGTGAGGCCGAGCGAGCGGAGCACGTCTCGCACGCTGTCGCGGAAGCCGCGCTCCTGCGGGGCCACCGACGCGCCGCGCAGGGCCACAACGGCCTGACGCACCTCGGGCAGGTCGAAGAACCGGACGCCGCCCAGCACGGTCACCGGGATGCCCGCGAGCGCGAACGCCGTGCCCAGCTCGGCGGACTGCGCATGGGCGCGGTACAGCACCGCGATGCGGCTCGGGTCGGCGCCGGCGTCCAGCTGCGCCCGTACCGCGCGCGCGACGCCCGCCGCCTCGTGCGCGTCGTCGTCGTAGCGCACGAGCGTCGGCACCGGGTCGTCGGGGCTCGCCCGGCCGGTGAGCTCGAGCGCGCCCGGCCGCCCGCGCATGAGCGCGTTGGCGACCCGCAGCACCGGCTCGGCGCTGCGGTGGTTGCGCTCGAGGCGCACCGTCCGCGCCTCCGGGAAGCGCGACTCGAACCGCAGCAGGAACGACGCGTCGGCGCCCGCGAAGGTGTACACGGTCTGATTGGCGTCGCCGACCACGCACACGTCCCGCCGGTCACCCAGCCACAGCTCCAGCAGCCGGTGCTGCACAGGCGACACGTCCTGGAACTCGTCGACGGTGAAGTGCCGGTACTGCTCCCGCACAGCCTGCGCCACCCGCGGCTCGGTCTCGATCATGCCCGCGCAGGCCAACAGCACGTCCTCGAAGTCGATCTGGCGGCGTTCGTCCTTCACCTGCTCGTAGGCCCGCTGCAGGTCGACCACCGCGCCCAGGTCGAGTCGGCCGACCGGCCCGGGCCGTTCCCGCGCGTAGTCCTCGATGCTGCGCAGCGTCACCTTGCGCCACTCGATGCCGCCGGCGACGTCGCGGAGGGTCGCGGCGTCCACGTTGAGCCCCAGCGAGCTCGCGGCCTGCGCGAGCAGCCGCACCTTGCCGTCGACGATGGTCGGGGCCGGCGCCCCCGCGACGATCGGCCAGAAGTGGCCCAGCTGGGCGAGGGCGGCGGCGTGGAAGGTGCGCGCGGCGACGCGCTCGACGCCCAGCGCCCGCAGGCGCCCGCGCATCTCGCCCGCCGCCTTCGCGGTGAACGTGACCGCCATGACCCGTTCCGGGGAGAACGCGCCCGTGGCCACGCCATGGGCGATGCGGCGCGTGATGACCCGCGTCTTGCCGGTGCCCGCGCCGGCGAGCACGCGCAGCGGGCCCCGCAGCACGGTGGCCGCCTCGCGCTGCGCGTCGTCGAGATCGTCGAGGACCTCGTCGGTCACGGCGCCTCCGCGAGCCAGTCGCCGATCATGCGGAACGCGATCGAGGCCGGGCCCGGCAGCGTGAAGCGGCCCTCGCCCGCGTGCGCCGCGGCGATCTCGGCGCGGGTGAACCAGCGCGCGTCGACGATCTCCTCGCCGTCGGCCTGCGCCGTCTCGGCGTCGGTGACGGCACGGAAGCCCAGCATCAGGGAGCGCGGGTAGGGCCAGGGCTGCGAGCCCTGATACACCGGGTCACGCACCAGCACCCCGGCCTCCTCGAGCACCTCACGGCGGACGGCGTCCTCCAACGACTCACCCGCCTCGGCGAAGCCCGCGAAGCACGAGTACCGGTCGGCCGGCCACGCCGCGTTCGATCCCAGCAGGATGCGGTCGCCGGCGGCGTTTGTGATCGCCACGATGACGGCGGGATCGGTCCGCGGGAAGTGCGTGCCACCGCACGACGGGCACTGCCGCGACCATCCGGCCTGCGCGATCTGCGTCCGCGCGCCGCACGCGGCGCAGAACGGGGCGTCCCTCAGCCAACGGCCGAGGCTCACCGCCGTGACCGCACGGTCCAGCTCCTCGGGCGTCAGCGTGGCGGCGCACGCCCGCAGCGAGCGCCACCCGGCCGGTGCCGGGGCCTCATGCACCGCCGCGAGGAGGCCGGCGCCGGTGCCATCCACGCCCAG
>JASGDW010000252.1:0-3097 GCA_047606965.1 Microbacterium sp. | reverse complement strand
TCGCCCGCACCGCCGCGGACAGGCCCGCCGGCCAGCGGCCGCGACCGTGCGCCTCGTCGGCCGCGTCGCCGGCGAGCAGATCGTGGATCAGCTGGTCCTCGTCGCCGCCGGTGAGCAGCTGCGGCGGCTCGCCGCCGCGACGCACCTCCGCCGCGCGCACGAGGCCGTAGGCGAAGGAGGGCAGCGAGCGGGCGATCGGACCCGCGGTGGCGCGGCCCACCTCGAGCGCGAGCACGTCGCGCAGCGCCGTGGCGGTGGGACGGGACGGGGTGAGCACCAGAACCGCGTCCGCGTCGTCGGCCGTCGCGATCAGCTGCGCGGTCCGCCGCCGCAGCGCGAACGTCTTCCCGCTGCCGGGGCCTCCGACGACGACCCCGGAGGCGCCGGGCGCCAGCGCGCACACCGCCGACTGGTCGGCATCCAGAGTCGTCACGTCCAGACACGCTACCGGCGGGTTCCGACACCGGGACCAGGGACCTCCTCCTCCGCCCGTGACACAGCCAGCGTCGCGAGCCTGCTGATGGTGCGCGCCGCGTCCCGAGGCGGTTCCTGCGCCGCCAGCAGTGCATCGGGCGGGCCCGCCGCCCGCACGGTGAGCGGGACGTCCCGGTCGTAGAGGACATCGACCAGGCCGCTGAATCTCAGCAGTCCGTCGCGGTCGCCCTGCGCGAGGTCGGGCACATCGCAGATCGTGACGGCCGGGTAGCGCTCGGCGATCCAGAGATACTCTCTGACGCCCAGCGGCCTGTCGAACAGCTCGGCATAGTCGAACGTGACGCCGTCCGCGCCCGCCGCCCGGGCGGTGACCGGGATGCCGTTGGGGGTGAGCGGAACGCTGTGATCGGGGTCGCCGCTCCGGGCCGGTTCGATGGTCCAGGCGCCGGACCCGAAGCCGTGTGCGTGGCCGAGGTCGGCGTCCGTTCTGCGGTGGTCGGGGCCTTGGCCGAGCCCGACGACGCGAAGCCGGCTCTCGATGAGGCGGATCGCGGGGAGGAAACGGCGATGCTGCAACGGGTTGGGGAGGAGGCCGTCGGGAGGGTAGTTCGAGGTCGCCACCAGGAGGACGTCCCGCTCGATCAGGCTGCGGAGGGTCGCGGTGAGAAAGACCGCGTCCGCGACGTCGTGCACGTGGAACTCATCGAACAGGACCGCCCTCGCCGGTCCGAGAGTGCGCGCGATCGCGTGATCGAGCGGCTGCCTCGTCCCCGCGATCTCCGCGTGGAGCTCGCGGAAGAACTCATGGAAGTGGAATCGGCGCGAAGGGACGCCCCGGACGCTGTCGAGGTAGAGCTCGGCGAGCAGCGACTTGCCCCGGCCGACATCGCCCCAGAGGTAGTAGCCGTGCGGGCTGGGATCCGCCAGGGCCGCGATCGCCGCGCGCTGGGCCCGGTCGAACGAGAGGTTCGAGGCGTCGACGGCGGTCTGGAACAGCGGGGCGGTCGCGCGCGCGACGGGATGTCCGGGCTCGGGGCGCGGGGCGTCTCGACGTGGCCGTCGCATGATCCCTCCGTTACTCTACGAAAATAGAGTAACGGAGGGATCGGATGCCCCGTCCCGGAGACCGGCGACCCTTCATCACCGACCACGCGATCGCTGTGATCTCGGAAGGCGGCGCCAGGGCGCTCACGCACCACGCCGTCGATCGCGCAGCGGGGCTGCCGACCGGCTCGACCTCGTATTACTTCCGCACCCGCTCCGCGCTCGTCGAGGGAGTCGTCGCGCGGATCCGCGAGCGATCGCGCGACGCGTTCGACGCGGCGACGCCGCAGCACTCGCCGACGATCGAGTCCGCGTCGTCGCTCATCGACGATCAGCTCTGGAGGCTCGTGAGGGACAGGAGAGCGCAGGCGCTGACGGCTTTCGCGCTGCTGCCCGAGGTCAGCAGGTCGCCGGAGCTCCGCGACGGGCTCCGCCGGTGTCTGTTCTCCGCCGAACTCGCCGTCGGCCTCCTCGAGGGCCTCGGCTCGACCGCGCCGTCCGAGGACGCGCAGGACCTGATCGACTTCCTCAACGGCCTGGCGATGGCGCTGCTGTTCGGCGGACGGGACATGTCGGGACGCGGCGGCCGCACGATCAGGGACTCGGTCGCCCGGTTCCTCCACGAGCGGACACGCCGGATCGTCTAGCCTCGGGCCTTCGTCGGCGAGGGTTCTCGGCGCGGGGTCGCAGCGCCGGCGGTCGCACACCTCGGGTTCGATGTCGGAACCCCCGCGTAGCGTGACCGGTGTCAGATCGCACAGTGCCCATCCGTGCGAGCCGGATGCCGTGGACCATGGTCGCGGCGGGATTCTGGAGTCGAGATGGGCCGCAGCACGACAACCCGGTGGCCGGAGCTGGATGCGCTGGTGTCCGAGCTCGTCGATGCGAGACGCCGGATCGCGGCGGCGCAGGCCGATGAGACGCGACTGCTCGCGGCGGCGGTCGAGCTGATGGTGGCTCGCGCCGCGCAGCTGCGGGAGCAGCCGGATCATCACGCGAGCTCGGCGGATCTGCCGCTGCGGGAGATCGCGGCGGAGCTGGCGGCCGCGATCCGGGTGAGCGACCGCACGGTGCAGCGGCGCATGGGCGACGCGACCGTGCTTGTCGGCCGCTACCCCGCCGTGTACGCGGCATGGCGGGAAGGCCGAGTGGATGCCGGTCACGTCGCCGCGATCCTCGACGGCGGCGACGGGCTCGACGACGACCATCGGGCGCGGTACGAGCGGGTGGTGCTCACCGCGGCGCAGCGGGAGAGCGTCGGCCGGTTGCGGGGCATGGCGCGCGAGATCGCGGCACGGATCGACCCCGACGGTGCGGCCGCGCGGCTGCGGATGCGGCAGTCGGACCGGTTCGTGCGGGTGATGGATCTGGGCGAGGGGATGAGCAGGCTGCTCACAGACCTGCCGACACCGCTTGCGCACGCGATCTACGACCGCCTGACCCGCATGGCCACCGCCGAGCCCGACTGTTGTGCCCCGGGTTTGTCGGAGGCTTGTGTTGGCCCGTTCGCTGTTGCGGGCGGGCGTCTGGTGTGAATCGTAGTGGTGCTGTTCGTGCTCGACGGGCGGGATCATGCCGATCGCGGTGTGCAGTCGGCGGTGGTTGAACCAGTCGATGT
>JASGDW010000251.1:0-2683 GCA_047606965.1 Microbacterium sp. | reverse complement strand
CCCCGCGCCGTGCGAAGAGCGCCGAGGTCCCGGCCGAGGAGGCCCCCGCGGATGCCGTGGCCGTCGAGCCGTCCCAGGCCGCTGAGCCCGCCGCGGACGCCGCGCACGCCGACCGCGCTGTCACCCCGGAGACCGAGCAGCCCGTGCCCGGCGCGGAGGGCGCCGGACAGCCTGCCGAGGGCGCGGAGCAGCCTGCCGAGCAAGCCGAGCAGCCGGCTGAGCAAGCCGAGCAGCCGGCTGAGCAAGCCGAGCAGCCCGCCGAGGGCGAGCAGACCGCGCGTTCGCGCAGCCGTTCGCGCAGTCGCAACCGCAAGCGCAACTCCGCGGGCGGCGACGCCCCGGCGAACGGCGAGGCCGCCGAGCAGCCGGCCGAGGAGCTCGCGGCGCAGCCGTCGTCGAACCGCGCCCGGCAGCGGGGCGCGAACCAGAACCAGAACAAGCGCCGCCCCGGCACGGACGAGTTCGAGCCCGAGATCGGCGAGGACGACGTCCTCATCCCGATCGCCGGCATCCTTGACGTCCTCGACAACTACGCCTTCGTGCGCACGACCGGATACCTCGCCGGCCCCAGCGACGTGTACGTCTCGCTCGGCCAGGTCAAGAAGTACAACCTGCGCAAGGGCGACGCGGTCGTCGGGGCGATCAAGCAGCCCCGTGAAGGCGAGCAGAACGGCCGCCAGAAATACAACGCGCTGGTCAAGGTCGACTCCGTCAACGGCCTCTCGGCCGAGGACGCCGCGAACCGCGTCGAGTTCGGCAAGCTCACACCGCTCTACCCGCAGGAGCGCCTGCGCCTGGAGACCGCGCCGGAGAAGCTGACGCAGCGGATCATCGACCTGGTCGCCCCCATCGGGAAGGGTCAGCGCGGGCTCATCGTCGCCCCGCCCAAGGCCGGCAAGACGATCGTGCTGCAGCAGATCGCGAACGCGGTCGCGCAGAACAACCCCGAGGTGCACCTGATGGTCGTGCTCGTCGACGAGCGCCCGGAGGAGGTCACCGACATGCAGCGCACGGTCAAGGGCGAGGTCATCGCCTCGACGTTCGATCGTCCGGCCGAAGACCACACGACCGTCGCCGAGCTCGCGATCGAGCGCGCGAAGCGCCTGGTCGAGCTCGGCCGCGACGTCGTCGTGCTGCTGGACTCGATCACCCGCCTCGGCCGCGCCTATAACGTCTCCGCGCCCACCAGCGGCCGTGTGCTCACCGGCGGGGTCGACGCCTCGGCGCTCTACCCGCCCAAGCGCTTCTTCGGCGCCGCGCGCAACATCGAGAACGGCGGGTCGCTGACGATCCTCGCGACCGCCCTCGTGGAGACCGGCTCCAAGATGGACGACGTCATCTTCGAGGAGTTCAAGGGCACCGGCAACAGCGAGCTGCGGCTGAGCCGCCAGCTGGCCGACAAGCGGATCTTCCCGGCCGTCGACGTGAACGCCTCCTCCACGCGCCGCGAGGAGATGCTGCTCAGCCCCGACGAGGTCAAGATCACCTGGAAGCTGCGTCGTGCCCTCGCCGGCCTCGACCCGCAGCAGGCGCTCGAGGTCGTGCTCGGCAAGCTCAAGGAGACCGGCTCGAACGTGGAGTTCCTCGTGCAGATGCAGAAGTCGATCCCGGCGCCGGCCGCGGGCGGCCACTCGCACGCGCACGAGAACAACATCCGCTGAGTCCGGCCGCACATGTCCGATTCCGGCATGTTCGCCTCGGTCGAGGCGCTTCGCGAGGAGCACCGCACGGCGGCCGCCGAGCTGAGCGACCCGTCGGTGCACGCGGACGCCGCCCGGGCCAAGCGCGTGAACCGGCGCTACGCCGAGCTGTCGAAGATCGTCGCGGCGCACGACGCCTGGCGCGCGGCATCCGACGACCTGGACGCCGCGCGCGAGCTCGCCCGCGAGGACGAGGCCTTCGCCGCCGAGGTGCCGGGCCTCCAGGAGCAGGCCGCGCAGGCGCAGGAGCGGCTGCGGCGGCTGCTGATCCCGCGCGACCCGGACGACGCCCGCGACGTGATCCTGGAGATCAAGGCGGGGGAGGGCGGCGCCGAGTCCGCGCTGTTCGCCGCGGACCTGCTGCGCATGTACCTGCAATACGCGGCGTCCATGGGATGGAGGACCGAGCTGCTGGAGCGCAACGAGTCCGACCTCGGCGGCTACAAGGACGTGCAGATCGCGATCAAGGGGTCGTCGGCCGACCCGGCGGCGGGGGTGTGGGCGCACCTGAAGTACGAGGGCGGCGTGCACCGGGTGCAGCGCGTGCCGGCGACCGAGTCGCAGGGCCGCATCCACACCTCGACGACCGGCGTGCTCGTCTTCCCCGAGGTCGACGAGCCCGAAGAGGTGCAGATCGACCCGAACGACCTGAAGATCGACGTGTTCCGCTCCTCCGGCCCGGGCGGCCAGTCGGTGAACACGACCGACTCCGCGGTGCGCATCACCCACATCCCGACCGGCATCGTCGTGTCGATGCAGAACGAGAAGAGCCAGCTGCAGAACCGCGAGGCCGGGATGCGCGTCCTTCGTGCGCGGCTGCTGGCGAGGCAGCAGGAGGAGCGGGATGCGGCCGCGTCCGACGCCCGCCGTTCGCAGATCCGGGGCATGGACCGTTCCGAGCGCATCCGCACGTACAACTTCCCCGAGAACCGCATCGCCGACCACCGCACCGGCTACAAGGCCTACAACCTCGACCAGGTGAT
>JASGDW010000250.1:0-4833 GCA_047606965.1 Microbacterium sp. | reverse complement strand
GTCGAGCGGGGGAGGCGGGCCAGTGGTCGCTGCGCCGGCGGCAATCTCCTCGCCGGCGCGCAGCGGCGCGGGCCCCAGCCCGGCGAGCGTGTCGGTGGCGCGCGATCCCAGCACCGCTGGGACGTCGACGCCGCCACGGATCGCGAGGTAGGCGCGGGCGCCGTGCGCCGGCCGGCCGATCTCGATCCGGTCCCCGGCGCGCAGCAACAGCGCGCGGTGGGAGTCGGCGGAGCGGGTCGCCGCCTCCGTGGACGTCGAGACCGTCAGCGGCGGCCACGCGCCGGTGACCGTGACCCAGAGCTCGCGCAGCGCGGTCGCCGCGAAGCCGCCGGGGTCGATCTCGATGCCCGCGGCGTCCTCGGCGTTGCCGACCAGCCGGTTCGCGAGCCGCAGCGCCCCCCGGTCCAGGGCGCCCGAGCGCGCGATGCCCAGGTGCGCGAGGCCCGGCCTGCCGAGGTCCTGCACACTCGCGCGGCCCACGGCATCCACCCGCAGCGCCGGCCCCGCCGCTCCCTCCCTCGGTTTGGCGCCTGTTCCTGACGATGGCGCCTCGAATTCCTGTAGCCGTTGTCGGGAAATGGCGCCATCCCGAGGGGGTGAGGGCGTGGGGCGGATGCCGCGGCGCGGCGCGGCGGCGAAGCGGACGCGCGTGCCCGGGGTCAGCAGCACGGGCTCGGCGGCGCCCGGGTCGAACAGCCTCGCCGCCGTCGTGCCGATCAGACGCCAGCCGCCGGGGGTCTCACGCGGATAGGCGCCGGTGAAGCCCGCCGCGAGCCCGACCGCGCCGGCCGGCACCCGCGTGCGCGGCACGGCGAGACGGGGCACGTCGAAGGGCCAGCCGTCGCCGACGAGGTAGGCGAAGCCCGGCGCGAACCCGGTGAACGCGACCCGCCACGGAGTGCGGGCGTGGCGCTCGGCGAGCTCCGCCGCGCCCAGGCCCAGCAGCCCCGCGGTCTCGGCGAGGTCGGGGCCGTCGTACGCCACCTCGAGCGTCACCTCGCGGGCCGGGAGGGATGCCGTCCCGGCCGGCTCGGTCGCCGCGATCCACGCGCGCACCGCGGCGACCGGGGCGCGCGCGGGGTCGAACCGCACCAGCACGGTGCGAGCGGCCGGCACGAGCTCCTCGACCGCGTCGGGGGCGGAGGCGGTGAGCGCGGCGTGCAGGTCGAGCACGGCGTCCATCGCGTCGACCTCGACGAGCACGGCCCGCTCCCCCACGGGCAGGATGCGGCGGCCCGCGCTCACCACGGGGCGCGCACCGCGATCCCGGCGCCGTCCAGCGCGGCGCGCACCGCCCGTGCCATGGCCACGGATTCGGCGGTGTCGCCGTGCAGGCACAGGCTGGCCGCGTCCGTGCTCACGACCGCACCGTCGACGGCGACGATCTCGCCGTGCCCGACCAGCCGCAGAGCGCGGTCGGCGGCCTCGCGCGGGTCGTGCAGCAGATCCCCCGCGCTCCCGCGCGGCACGAGCGAGCCGTCGTCGAGGTACCCGCGGTCCAGGAACGCCTCGCGCACGAACGGCAGCCCCGCCCGCGCCGCAGACACGGCGAGCGCACCGCCGAGGCCCAGCAGCGGCAGCGGGCGGCCGATCCGGGCCGCGAGATCGGCGACGGCGGCGACGACCGCGTCCGCCACGACGGCCCCGGATCCCGCCGCGTGGTACAGCGCACCGTGCGGCTTGACGTAGCGGACGTCCGCCCCGGCCGCAGCGAGCGCGTCGAGCTGCGCGGCGACCGACGACCGCAGCTCGGCCGGCGCGATCGTCAGGACCGCCCGGCCGAAACGCGCCCGGTCGGGATACGAGGGGTGGGCTCCGATCGCGACGCCGTGACGGATGCCGCGGGCCACGGCATCCCGCATCGACGCGGCGTCGCCGGCGTGGCCGCCGCAGGCGACGCTGGCGCTGGAGACGACCGCGAACATCGCCTCGTCGTCGGCGGTGGGCACGCCTCCGACCGTCTCGCCGAGGTCGGCGTTCAGGTCGATCGTGCGCACGCGCCCACCGTACGCCCGGATAGCGTGGAGGGGTGGCGCGCATGCGGATCGAGGAGGGCGACCGGCCGCAGGCGCGCCTGAGCGACGGCTCGGTCGCACGCGTCGTGCGCAGCGCCTTCGCCGCCGGGTACGAGCTCGAGGTCGCCGGCACGCCGCAATCCCACGTCGACCTCGACGACCCGACGCACCTGCACTTCGAGTACGTGGCGCGCATGGGCGCGGTCATCGACCGGCTCCGGATGCCGGGGCAGCCGCTGACCGCCGTGCACCTGGGCGCCGGCGCCCTCACGATCCCCCGCTACGTCGCGCACACGCGCCCGGGGTCGCGTCAGCAGGTCATCGAGCTCGAGCCCGCCCTCGTCGAGCTCGTGCGCGAGCAGCTTCCGCTGCCCCGCGGCGCCGCGATCCGGGTACGCGTCGGCGACGCCCGCGAGGGCCTGGACCGGCTGCCGGCGGCGCTGGGCGGCAACGTCGACCTGCTGGTGTCCGACGTGTACTGCGGCGCGCAGACCCCCGCGCATCTGACGACCGTCGAGTTCTACCGCCGCGCGGCGTCTCTGCTCGCCCCCGACGGCGTGCTGCTCGTGAACGTCGCCGACGGCGCCGGGCTCACCTTCGCCCGCCGCCAGGTCGCGACCGTCCGCGAGGTGCTCGAGCACGTCGCGCTGCTCGCGGAGGTGCAGGTGCTCAAGGGCCGCCGGTTCGGCAACCTCGTCATCGCTGCCTCCGCCGCGCCCCTGCCGACCGAGTGGCTGCCGCGGCTCATGGCCGCCGGCCCCCACCCCGCGAAGGTCGCCCACGGGACGGAGCTGGCCTCGTTCGTCGCCGGGGCGAGGCCCGTGACGGACGCGGACGCCGTGCCCTCGCCGAGGCCGGCGTCGTCGATCTTCGAACGCTGAGCCCCGCGGGGCGCGGATGCGCGGCGTGGGCTCACCGGGGCCGCCGCGATCGCCGTGCAGACTGGAACGACACGGGCGCACCGAGGGACAAGGAGACGCCGTGAGCTATATCAGGGGATACGACCCCGACAGTCTGCGCGAGATCGTCGACGAGCGGGAGTGCCTGGACCGTCTCGACGAGATCGGTCCGCAGCGGAGCCTCCCCGCCCTGCTCGAACGCGTCTGGCTGCTGAAGGTGACCGGTCAGCTCGACGAGGCGTTGCGCGTGGCCGATCAGAGCGTGCGCACCGCCCGCATGGCCGGGACGCGGCGGGATCTGCTCCGCGCCCGCATCCTGCACGCGACGATCCTGCAGTGGCGCGGCCAGCACGCCGCCGCGGACCAGGAGCTGACAACCTGCGCCGAGGAGGCCGAGGGCCACGGCTGGGCCGGCATCGCCGCGTTCGCCTATCAGCACCGCGGCAAGAACCACCTCGACGCGGGCGATCTCGACGCCGCGCGCGCGGACTTCAAGCGCACGCTCTTCCTGCGGCAGTCCTCCGGCGCGACCGAGGAGGACCTCGAGTCGACCCTGCTCGCGATCGACGCGCTCGACCGCAAGCGGGTGCGGGCGAGCCTGACGGGTTAGGGCGCGTCGGACGCCCCGCGTAACCTGCCGACATGAGCGAGCTGCACCTGGTCCGCGAATGGGCCGAGGAGCTGATCGGCCGCCACCTCGACGCGACGTGGTCGTTCGGCTTCGACAACGCCAAGCGCCGCGCCGGGCTGTGCGACTACGCACGCCGGCGCATCAGCGTGTCCCGCTACCTGGCCGCCCGCTACGACGACGAGACGAACCGGCAGACCCTGCTGCACGAGGTGGCCCACGCCCTGGCCGGGCCGACGGCCGGGCACGGCAGCCGCTGGCGGCGCATCGCCCGCGACCTCGGCTACACCGGCGGGGTCACCCACCGCGGCGAGACCGCGACCGAGCTGGCACCGTGGGTCGGCACCTGCCCGGCCGGGCACGTCGTCTACCGCCACCGGCGGGCGGCGCGGGAGACCTCCTGTGCGCTGTGCGCACCGGTGTTCGACCCGCACCACATCCTCACCTGGACGCGGCGCGAGATCGGCCCCGCCGCCCGGCTGGCGGCGATGACCCCGCGGTAGCGCCGGCTCACGTCGCGACGAACGCTTCTCCGCGCAGCACCGGCACGACCTGCGCCGCATCGACCTCGGCCGCGGCCAGCACCTCGTCGCGTCGGCCCCGGTCGAGCAGCTCCCGCCCGGACGCCGACGCCGTCAGCAGGTGCCGCATCGCGCGGCGCAGGCCCCGGAAGGCCTCGCCCGCCGCGGCCGCCTCCGGCGAGGTGTGGTCGATGCCGAGCACGGTCAGCGCGTCGATCACGGCGCCGGCGCCGAACTGGTCCTCGACGGCGAAACGCGCGCCGTCCCCGACCGCGACGACCGCGACGGAGGTGCGGGCGGCGCGGCGCTCCTGCTCGGCGAGCACCGCGCGGGCCACCGCGGAGGCGTTGCGCAGCGAGGCGAGCAGCACCACGGCATCACCCGCCGCGGTCACCACCTCGGTGAGGGCGGGGTCGAGCCCCGCCGACGGCACCTCGGCGGCGGCGACGGCGTCCACGACCGCCGTGGTGCCCAACAGCACGTCGACGACGACCACCACATCGGCCGGAGCGAGCCGGGCCAGCCCGGCGGCGCCCCATTCGAATCGCACCTGATAGCCGGACTGGTCGTACGCGGAGGACATCCGTCCAGCGTAGGGCGCGCGCAGCTGCGACTGCGGCCCATGATGTGGACCGCGTCGTCCCAGACCGCTGACTCCCTCTCACGACCCGGGCGAGAGCTCACGCTCTAAACCGTGGGGCGACTCAGAGCGTGAGCTCTCGCCCGGGCACCCGAGCAGCCCGGCCGCCGCATCCGTGCAGCCCGGCGCG
>JASGDW010000249.1:0-13933 GCA_047606965.1 Microbacterium sp. | reverse complement strand
GTGCACGATCCGCGCCGGCGGCCGCGTCTGGGCGCTTCCGCGCGCTCGCGCGAGGGCCGAGCGCGACAGTCGCGCGCTCACAGCGCGGACGCCCGATGCGGGATGGCGGCGGGATCGACGCGCTGCGCGTGCCCGCGGCGGGGACGGCCCGGCGCCACGAGACCCGCGCCCGCCCGCCGTGCGGTGTCGCGGCACGCCGGGATCGAGCGGAACGCACGGACGTCGTGGACGGATCCCGACCCGCGAGAGGAGCAGGCGGTCTCGGTCACAGCGGCACGATATCCCAGGATCGCGTCCGGCGCGGCGGGGGACGACCACGGAGAGCCGACGGACGTACTCGCACGGCGATGCCGACGCGCGGCGTCGGGCGATCCGCCTCGTGTGCCACCGCGACTGCGCCGACGTATCGGTCAGATAATAGTGATCGTTCACTATAGCGCACGCCGGTTACAGTAGTCAACGATCACGAGTACGTCAATCGAGTGCCGGAGGGGGGAGATCGTGGCCGGACGAGCAGGCGCGGAGCGGCGTCCGACGATTCTCGAGGTGGCCAAGCTGGCCGGCGTCTCGCACCAGACGGTCTCCCGGTTCCTGCGGTTCAACGGCGACGGTCTCAAGCCCGCGACACGCGAGCGCGTCACCGCAGCGATCGAAGAGCTGAACTACCGTCCGAACCTCCTCGCCCGCTCCATGCGCACACGCGTGACCGGCCGCGTGGCCGTGCTCATGCCGGCGCTCGCCTACAATCCCGCCCGCATGCTCGCCGGCGCGACACGGACGGCGCACGACGCCGGCTACACCGTGGAGGTCATCAGCCCGGAGGGCGGCGCCGCCTCCCGCGCCGAGCGCATCCTGGAACTGTCCGACACGCGACAGGTCGACGGGATCCTGTCGCTGGCGGCCGCCGACCTCGCCGACGGCGACCTGCCGACCGACACGGTCGTCGTCATCTCCTCGAGCCTCGACGACGAGATGCGCAGCACCGGAGAGCTGACCGACGCCACGCCGATCGTGACCTTCGTCGAGCACCTCGCCGAACTCGGCCACCGACGCTTCTACCACGTGGCCGGTGACGCCGACTTCCCGTCGGCACGGACCCGGGCGACCGCGTTCACCGAAACCATCGAGCGCCTGGGCCTGGAGTCGACGGGAATCTACGAGGGCGACTGGAGCGGCGAGTCGGGCGTCGCGGCGGTGCGCGCGATCCGCGCCGGCCACGAGCCCACCGCCGTCATCGCCGCCAACGACGTCACGGCCACCGGCGTCATGCGCGGCGCCGTCGAGCGCGGCTGGAGCATCCCCGGCGACATCAGCGTGACCGGCTGGGACAACAACCCGATGGGCCCGTTCCTGAGCCCGTCGCTGACCACCGTGGAGGTGAACCACGAACGGGTCGGCAGCAACGGGATGGCGCGGTTGATCGCCCTCCTCCGCAACGAGGAGCCTCAGATCAGCGATGTGCCGCTGAACCACATCATCTGGCGGGAGTCGACCGGTCCCGCCAGATGAGCACGGCGCCCGCGGAGCTCCGTTGCACCCAAAGTGATCGTTCACTACCGTTCACCGTGGACTCCCGCCGCGTCGCGGCGCTTCTCGTGCGCCGGTGACCGCACCCCGAAAGGACCGATGATGGAACACACCTGGCGCTGGTTCGGCCCGAACGACCCGGTCACGCTCGCCGAGATCCGGCAGACCGACGCCACCGGGATCGTCACCGCCCTGCACCACGTCCCCAACGGGGAGGTGTGGCCGAGCGAGGACATCCTCGCCCGCAAGGCCGAGATCGAGGCGGCGGGCCTGACCTGGTCGGTGGTCGAGTCGGTGCCGGTCCACGAGCACGTGAAGTGGGGCGGTCCGCACCGCGATCGGGCGATCGCGAACTACGCGCAGACGCTGCGCAACCTCGGCGAGGCGGGCATCCGCACCGTCTGCTACAACTTCATGCCGGTGATCGACTGGGCCCGCACCGACCAGCGTTTCGCCCTGCCGGCCGGCGGCTACGCCCTGCGCTTCGACTTCGCCGCGCATGCCGCGTTCGACCTGTTCGTGCTCCGACGCGAGGGGGCGGCGGCCGACTACTCCGACGAGGACGTCGCACGCGCGCACGACTTCTTCGACGCCGCGGATCCCGCTGCGCTGCGCGCGCTCAGCGACACCGTCCTGCTGGGGCTGCCCGGCTCCGAGGAGTCGTACGACCTCGATTCGCTGCGTGCCGGACTCGCCCGCTACGACGGGCTGTCGGCGCAGGACCTGCGCGAGAACCTGGGGATCTTCCTGCGCGGCGTCGTGCCGGCCGCCGAGGAGGCCGGCATCCGCCTCGCGATCCATCCGGACGACCCGCCGCGACCGCTGTTCGGCCTGCCGCGCGTCGTCTCGAACGCAGACGACGCGCAGTGGCTGCTCGATGCCGCCCCCTCCTGGGCGAACGGCCTCACGATGTGCGTCGGCTCGTACGGATCCGTGCCCACCAACGACGTGGTCGAGATGACCCGCCGGTTCGCGCATCGCATCCACTTCGCGCACCTGCGCAACGTCACGATCGAGGCCGACGGCAAGAGCTTCTTCGAGGACGGCCACCTCGACGGCGGGGTCGACATGGTCGGCGTCATCCGCGCGCTGGTGGCCGAGGAGCGCCGCCGCGCGAGCGCCGGCGAGGATGCCGCGGTGATCCCGATGCGTCCCGACCACGGGCATTTCCTCCTCGACGACCTGTCACGACGCACCTATCCCGGCTACGCCCTCATCGGGCGGCTCAAGGGGCTGGCGCAGCTGCGGGGCGTCGAGCTGGCCGTGACCCGCGCCCTCGCGCACTGAGCGCGCCGTGAACGACCTGCCGGTCATCGCCGACGGGCGCACCTCGCCCGCGCGCACGTGCGCGGACCCCGCGTCGCTCACGCAGCTCCTCGCGCCTCTCGCACATGCGCGGACCCCGCGCGCGCACGACTCCCATTCACGGACATAGATCATTTGACGTGGGGAACGATCGTCCACTAGCCTCGGGCCAACAATGGTGAACGTTCACGTTTATTGACGTGGGCGTGGCACGACGACGTCCCCCTCCATGACGCATGCATCGTCGCATCGCATCCGCGCGCGCCGATCCACGCGACGAACGCACCCTCGGGGACGTCCCCAAGGAAAGGATGCGCCCATGCGACGACCGCACCTGTGGAGGTCTGGTCTCACCGCTCTCACCGTCGCCGTCCTCGGCATCGGCACGCTCTTCGCGACGACGATGCCGGCGGCAGCCGTGACGACCGTGGTCTCGGCGGAGACGTCGGCCTCTGCCACGGAGTTCACCGGCTACACCGACAAGGACGACCTGAGCACGACCGGGACCGAGATCGTCGCCAGCGGCTAGCTCCCGGTCACGGACGGCTCGGCGCCCGAGGGATCGGGCACGACCTACTACGTCGACTCCGTCGACGGTGACGACAGCGCCGACGGCACGTCGCCCGAGACGGCCTGGCAGTCGTTCGACAACGTGAACGCCACCGTGTTCGAGGCGGGCGACCGCATCCTCCTCAAGGCCGGCAGCGTCTGGGAAGCCGACGGCGACACCGTCGCGACCGAGGCCTACGACTACACCACCTGGACCGACGGCGTCGCCACCGACGTGGTCGGCAGCGACCCCACCGCGCTGCTGGCGCCGCAGGGCTCGGGAACCGAGGACGACCCGATCGTGCTGTCCAGCTACGGCGACGGCGCGGCCCCGGAGCTGGACGGCCGCGGCACCGTCAACGACGTGCTGCAGCTGACGAACCAGGAGCACTGGGACATCTCCAACATCGAGATCACCAACGTGACCGACGGCTTCGACGCCACGACGAACGACGCCACCGGCCTCGCGCCGGGCGAGGAGGACCCCGACCAGGGAGACCTGCGCGGCATCCACATCCAGGGCGAGAGCGCGGGGGTGCTCAGCGGCTTCGACATCCACGACGTCTTCATCCACGACGTCAGCGGCGTGACCTGGTCGGTCACCCATGCCGGCGTCGACCGGTCGAAGCGGACGGGCGGCATCGTCTTCGAGGGGCTCAAGGGCGACGGCGTCACCGCCAGCCAGCTGGAGGACATCGTGATCAGCGACAGCGTGATCGCGAACACCTCCTTCGCGAACATCGCCTTCCGCCAGTTCTCCGGAATGGGCACCTGGCGCTACCACGACGTCAGCCCGGGATGGGGCGACCGCGCCGCGGCCTCGGCGAGCACGACGGGTGTGATCACCGAGGACCCCGACTGGACCCCGTTCACCGACGTGGAGATCTCGGGCAACTACCTCACCAACAGCGACACCGCCTACGGCTGGGACGCCATGTACCTGACGAGCGTGCAGGACGCCACGGTCGAGGACAACCTCATCGACGGCGCCGGCGTCACGGGCATCGAGATGTACTGGGACGACAACATCGTGGTCCAGAACAACGAGGTGGCGGACATCGAAGAGCGCACGGATGCGGCGGACAAGAACGGCATCGACATGGACCGCGGCACCTCGAACATCCTGGTCCAGGGCAACTACGTCCACGACAGCGGCGAGGGCATCCTGCTCTGCGGATTCTCGTTCAGCACGGCGGTCGTGCGGTACAACATCATCGCCGACATCGATCGCAACTACATCAACCCGCACGGCAACAGCGGGGTCAACGTCATCTACAACAACCTGATGTACAACGCCCAGGAGGGTGAGAGCGACGAGATCGGCTTCTTCCGGTCCTCGGGGACGGAGTCGACCTACCTGACGTCGAGCAATCTGCACTACGTGCTGAACAACGTGTTCATCAATACGCAGTCCGACGGTGTCACCGGCTCCGACTTCGAGACCGACTATCCCGGCGTGACCTTCAGCAACAACTCCTACTCCGGGGTGGAGATCAGCGCCCCATCGGCCGATGCGAACGCCATCACGGACGATCCGGAGCTGATCGGGAGCCCGCTGGACGACATCGCCAACGCCGCGATCGGCTCGGTCTCCTCGCCGCTGATCACGGGAGGCGCCACCGTCGACCTGTCGACGATCGCGCCCGGATTCGCGGTCACCGGGCAGTCGGACGACAGTCAGCTCACGATCGGCTCCGACTTCTTCGGCGCGAGCCTCACCTCCCCGCTCACCGTGGGCCCGAGCTCGTACACGCCCGCCGACGGCGACGGCGTGATCGTCGGAGAGGTGCTGGACGAGGCGGGCGACCCCGTGCCCGACGCGACCGTCACCTACGGCTCGGAGTCTGTCACCACCGACGACGACGGCCGCTACGCGGTCGAGGTCGAGGCCGGCTCGTACACCCTGACGCCGAGCGCGACGGACTACGAGTCGGGCGACGACGTGACGGTGACAGTCGCCGACGGGGAGACGCTGCGGACGGATCTGACCCTGGGCGAGACGACCACGACCCTCGGCACGGTCACCGGCACGGTCACCGGCGCCGGATCCGTCGTCGCGGACGCGACCGTCGTGCTGTCGGAGGGCGAGGAGACCGTGGCGACGACCACCACCGACGACACCGGCGTCTACACCTTCTCCGATGTGCCGGCGGCCAGCGACTACACGGTCGACGTCACCGCGGACGGCTACCTGGAGAGCTCCACATCCGATGTGACGGTCGCCGCGGCACGCACGACGACGGTGGACGTCACGCTCTCCCGAGATCCGGGCGACACCGTGTACGCGATCAACGAGACCTTCGACGACGAGACCACCGGAACCTTCACCGGCACCGCGGACGGCGTGCTCGCCACGACCTCCTCGTCCTCGTCGGCGGCCACGCTGAGCATCGTGGAGGATCCCGACCAGTCCGGCAACAAGTACCTGGACATCGACAAGACCGCCAGCGGCAACATCGCGGTGTACACGCCCGAGGCGCAGGGCCTCACCGGCACGGTCACGATCGAGGCGAGGGTCAAACGCACCTCGACGACCTCCTACCCCAACCAGGTCGGGCTGTACTCCTACGCCGCGTCGGGCTGGGATGCCGACTCGCCGTGGTCCTCGTCCGACCCGGCGGCGACGTTCGCCTTCTCGAACGGGAACATCATCACGCACAACGTGACCGGCTCGAGCACGACCGTCGCCGCCGAGGCCTACACGGTCGACCAGTGGTACACGATCCGCAACGTCGTCGACCTCGACACCGGGACGTTCGACTTCTACGTGGACGACATGACCACGCCGGTCCTGTCCGACCAGCCGTTGCGCAGCCAGGTGGACGAGCTCGACTACTTCACGTTCCTGTCCACCTCGTCGAACATCGGCGACCTGCTCGTCGACTACTTCCGGGTGAACACCGGAGAGCCGTACGACTACGACGACTCCGCCCTGGGCAGCGTCGACGTGGAGACCGAGGACGGCCAGGTGACGCTGGACACCTCGGACGACGGGCTGACCTACTCCGGCACCGTCGACCAGTTCACCGACGAGGTCACGGTCGCCGCGACCGCGGACAGCCCGTTCGCGAGCGTCTCGGTCGACGGGACCACGGTCGCCGAGGGCGAGACGGTGACCGTGGCGCTGGACGACGGCGAAGACCAGGACGCGACGATCACGACGGACATCCCCGTCGTGGTCACCGCCGAGGACGGCAGCACGACCTCGTACACGATCTCCCTGTCGCGGACCAATCCGAGCCAGTCGACGCAGCTGCGCGACCTCTCGGTCGTCGGCTACGAGCTGAGCCCGGCCTTCGAGCCGGACCTGCAGGGGACCGACGAGCCGTACACCCTGACGGAGACCCTCGACAGCTCGGTGACCTCGGTGGAGCTCGAGTGGGTGGTCGGCTGGGACGACCAGAGCGTGCAGGTCGACGGCGAGGACATCGCCTCCGGCACGACCGAGACCACGGTCGATGTGGAGCCCGGCGAGAACACGATCGAGGTCGTGGCGAGCTCGTACGCGGGCGAGACGGGCATCTACGTGATCACGATCGACGTGGCGAGCTCGGACGATGACACGACCAGCTCAGATGACACGACCAGCTCGGACGACGACACAACGAGCTCGGATGGTGACACGGCCAGTTCGGACGACACGACGAGCTCGGATGGTGACACGACCAGTTCGGACGACACGACCAGCTCGGGTGACGACACGACCAGCTCGAGCGACACGACGAGCTCGGGTGACAGCACAACGAGCTCGGGTGACAGCACAACGAGCTCGGACGATGACACGACCAGCTCGGATGACACCGACTCGTGGGCGGATGTCACGTTGTCGTCCACGAGCGTGGAGCAGGGTGGCAGCTTCGACGTCACGGTGACCGGTCTCACCGCCGGCGAGCAGATCTCCGCCGAGCTGCACAGCGACCCGGTGGTCGTGACCGGCATCCCGGTGGCCGACTCCACGGGCACGACCCAGTTCACGGTCACGGTGCCGACGGACTTCGACACGGGCGCCCACACGCTCGTGCTGACCTCGTCGGACGAGGACTCGTTGTCGTTCTCGATCACGGTGGTGGCGTCCTCGACCACGACCAGCCAGCTGGCGGCGACGGGTGCCGAGCTGCCGCTGGGCCTGGCCCTCGCGGCCGCGTCGCTGCTCGCGATGGGAATCGTCCTGAGGTCCGTCCACCGACGCCGGGCCTGAGACCGGGCGCCGAGAGGCCGGCTCGCCGCGAGAGCGGACGAGCCGGCCTCTTCGACGCTCATGCGGCCGGATGGCGGGCATCCGGCGCGAGAGGTCCAACCGTCGCGGCCCGGCGACGAGGCGGCACCGGGCCGCGACCGGGCGGGGACCCTAGGGTGCGATCACCTGCGCCTGCGCCTGCGCCCTCACGCCGAGCTCGGCCGCGGCGAAGGCGTGCGTCTGCGTCATCGCGTTCTCGGTGCGGTTCAGGCAGTCCAGGATCAGCTCGCCGAAGAAGGGGTAGCCGACGGAACCGGTCGCGTCGATGCGCCGCTCGCCGTCGCCGTTGACGAGCAGGAGCTGCCCCGGACCGTGACCCGTGGCGATGTCGACGTACTTGCGCAGCTCGATGTAGCCCTCGGTGCCGAGGATGAAGGTGCGCCCGTCGCCCCAGGTGCTCAGCCCGTCGGGGGTGAACCAGTCGACGCGCACGTAGCCGGTGGCGCCGTTGTCCAGGACGACGTGCGCGTCGCCGAAATCGTCGAGCCCGGGAGTCTCGGGGTGGGCGTGGTTCGCGATCGTCGCGCTGCTGATCTGGCCGGTGCGGGCGCCGGCGAAGTACAGCAGCTGCTCGAAGTTGTGGCTGCCGATGTCGCAGAGGATGCCGCCGTAGCGCTCACGATCGAAGAACCAGTCCGGCCGACCGGTGCCGAGCCGGTGCGGCCCGAAGCCCGCCACGTGGACCACCCTGCCGATCGCCCCCCGGGCGATGAGCTGTCCGGCCAGCACCGCGGCCTCGACGTGGATGCGCTCCGCGTAGTACACGGCGTACTTGCGCCCGGTGCGTGCGGTCGCGGCGCGGGCGGCCGCCAACTGCTCCAGAGTGGTCAGCGGCGCCTTGTCGGTGAAGTAGTCCTTGCCGGCCTCGATCACACGCAGTCCCAGCTCGCACCGCCGGGAGGGGATGGCGGCGCCGGCGACAAGCCGCACCTCCGGGTCGTCGAGCACCTCGGCCTCGCTGCGGGCGATGCGCGCCTGCGGAAAGGCCTCGCGGAGCTTCTCGGCCCGCTCCGGCATCCGGTCGTAGACCCACTTCAGCGTGGCCCCGGCATCGACGAGGGCGCCGGTCATGCCGCCGATGTGCCCGTGGTCGAGGTGCGTCGCGGCGATGACGAACTCACCCGGCCCGACCACGGGCCGGGGCATGCGTGCAGGGGCGTATGTGGCACCGTCGCTGGCGGGCATCGGCATCCCTCTCCGAGGCTCAGCCGAGGTCCGAGGAGGCGCCGACGACGATGGCGCTCTGATCGCTGCGGGAACCGGTCTTCTCGAAGAAGTGCGGGGCGCGCGATTCGAGCCCGCCGGTCCGGTAGTAGGGGTTGTCCGACAGCAGCGGCAGATCGATGGTCCGGCGTTCGAGGGCGGCCTGGTAGATCGCGGTGACGACCTCGATGGCGGCGCGCCCGTCGGCGCCTGTGGCCTCCAGCGCCGCCTCGCCACGGATCGCGGCGATCACGTTGGCGATCTGGCCCGCGTGCCGCACGTGCGCCAGCGGCGTGTGCGCCGCGGCGAGCGCGTCGAGCCGGGCCACCAGCTCGGCGTCGCCGCCGGGCAGGGGGAAGCCGTTCTCATCGCCCCTCGCGGCGACCGCACGCCAGGGCTGCGAGATCCGCGCCCGCTCGCCCTGCACGACGATCGCCTGCTCCTCGCCGTGATGGACCACCGAGCTGGTGAGCTCCGCGAGCGCGCGATCGTACTGGAGGATCGCGACCGACAGGTCTTCGACCTCGGCGTTGTCGTGCTGCGCGTTGGTGATCATCGCGGCGATCGCGCGGGGCCGCCCGAGCAGCCACAGCATCAGATCGATGTGGTGGATCGCGTGGTTGAGGGTGCAGCCGCCGCCTTCGGAGGCCCACGTGCCCCGCCACCACAGGTCGTAGTAGGGCAGGTCGCGCCACCACGACGAGTCGACCTTCACATGGGAGATCGTGCCGATCAGACCGGTCGCGAGCACCTCCTTGAGCGTCGCCATGTCGTCGCGGTACCGGTTCTGCGCGATGACCGAGAGGATGCGGCCGGATTCCGCGGCCGCGGCGATCATCGCGTCGCACTCCTCGAGCGACGCCGCCATCGGCTTCTCGACGATGACGTCGACCCCGTGGCGGAGGAACTGGATCGCGAGCGGCGCATGCGAGGACGGCGGCGTGACGATGCTCACGAGGTCGAGCCGCTCGGCGTCCAGCATCGCATCGGAGCTGTCGTAGACCCGCGCGTCCCGCAGGCCGTGCGCGTCCCGCTTGGCCGCCGCCTTCGCTGTCGTGAGATCGGAGATCGCGACGATCTCCACGGAGTCGGGGAACTCCAGATACGCGTCGATGTGCGCGGTCGAGATCCCGCCGGCTCCGACGATTCCGACTCTGAGCATCTGCGCTCGTCCTCTCCGACTCTCTGAGGCCTGCTATATCGGTGATCGTTCACTAAACCTACCGCCGACGTCGAGGATCGTCCAGTCGGCCGACCTCGATGCCCGCGGTGGGTCCCTCTGGCCCTCCGGAGCCGCCGTCCGCGCGGCCCGCGCACCCGAGGGCGGTCATCGCTCCTGTCGCAACAGCCGGCCTTCGTAGGCGGCCAGCGCGACCCGCTGCCCGTGCACCTCGACCTCCCGCGGTGCGGCGGTGTGGTTGCCGACCAGGCGCAGCCCGCCGCGTCGCACAGTCTCCACGCCCGGCTCGGGCCGGGGGAAGGCCGGCACGACGCCGGCGTCGTCGAGCCACCGCGCCACGAGCTCGTCACGCAGCCCGGCCCCCGGCTCGGTGGCGACGTACCACGCGGCGCCGACACCGATCGCGCGGCGGGTGACCGCGGGACCGCCCCGCGCGAAGCCGTCCGCGAACCGTGCCACGACCTCGGCGTCCACGACGCGCACCGCCTCCTGCCAGCCGAGCCCGGCCCCCTCGATCTCGCCGGTGATCGCCGCCTGCGCGTCCGCCGCGGGCAGCGGCGCGAACTCCTCGACCCGCACGCCGAGCGCGCCCTGCAACGGCCCGCCTGCGCCCCCGAGGTAGCCGCCCAGGCGGACGTGCAGGTTCTCGTCGAGTACCGCGGACTGGTAGCCCACCACCAGCACGTCCGCGCGCTCCGCGACCGCGGCAAGCGCCGCCAGTGCGCGGTCGTCGGCCACGTGCAGCAGAGGCGCCACGACGAGTCGGTACCCGGCCGCGTCGCCGCCGGGCTCGACGAAGTCGACGGTGACGCCTCGCCGCAGGAATCCCTCGTACCAGCGCAGCACCGTCTCGACGTAGTCGATCCGCGCGGGCGTCCCCTCCTGCTCGAGGGCGCGCCAGCTGTCCCAGTCCAGGACGATCGCGACCTCGGCGGGCACCGGCCGGCCCACCAGCTCTCCCAGCCCGTCCAGCTCTGCTCCCAGCGCGGCGACCTCGCGGAAGACCCGGGTGTCGGTGCCGGCGTGGGGCACCATCGCGGAGTGGAACTTCTCGGCCCCCGCGGCGGACTGACGCCACTGGAAATGCAGGATGCCGTCGGCGCCCCGCATGAGCGACTGCAGCGACAGCAGCCGGTACAACCCCGCGGGCTTAGGCGCGTTGCGCTGCCGCCAGTTCACGGCGGACGTGGCCTGCTCCATCAGCAGCCACGGCCTGCCGCCCCCCAGCGAGCGCATCAGGTCGCGCGCCGCCGCAGCGGCGATGTGCGAGCGGGGGTCGGCGGGGTCCGGGTACAAGTCGTCCGAGACGACGTCCATCTCGCGCGCCCACCGCCAGTAGTCGGCGTCCTTGAACAGCCCTATGAAGTTGGTCGTCACCGGGACATGCGGGGAGTGCCCCCGGATGATCCGCTTCTCCATCCGGAACAGGTCCAACAGGGCGTCGGAGCTGAACCGGTCGAAGTCGATCAGCTGAGTCGGGTTGCGGAAGGTGGGGGCCTGCGCCGGGACGCCGACCTCGTCGAAGCTGTCATACCGCTGCGACCAGAACGCAGTGGCCCAGGCGTCGTTGAGCCGCCCGATCGTGCCGTACCGCTCCCGCAGCCAGACGCGGAACGCAGCGGCAGACTCGGGGTCGTAGCTGCGAGGCACGTGACATCCGTACTCGTTGCCGACGTGCCAGGCCTCCAGCGCCGGATGCGCGCCGTATCGCCGAGCCAGCTGCTCGACCAGGCGGGCGGCGTGCTCCCGGTACGCGCTCGAGCTCGGGCTGAACTGCTGACGCGATCCGAACGCGAGACACGTGCCGTCGACGGCGACCGGGAGCGATTCCGGATGCTGCCGGGCCAGCCAGGCCGGCGGCGACGCCGTCGCGGTGCCCAGGATCACCCGGATCCCGCCGCTGTGCAGCGTGTCGAGCACGTCGTCCAGCCAGCCGAAGACGTACTCCCCCGGCCGCGGCTCGAGATGCGCCCAGGAGAACACGCCGACGGTCGCAGTCGTGACGCCGGCGCGCTGCATGAGGACCACATCCTCGTCCCACACCTCGCGCGGCCACTGCTCCGGGTTGTAGTCGCCGCCGAAACGGATGCTGTCGATGGTCGTCCCACTCCCTCGCCGACGGGTGCCGCGCGTGTGCCGATGTCGACGGGCGCGGACGCGAGCGTATCATGTTGACGTCAACACGCATTCGCACCAGGAGCCCTCCCCGGTATGAGCGCTCCCCGCATCGAACGCTCCGCCGCGGTGTCGTTGAGCGACGTCGCCGCACGGGCCGGTGAGCGGTGCCGCCACCGCTGAGCGACGACGGGGGCGCGGACTCCGGCTACCGGGCCCGCGCACGATCCGCACCCGGCTGATTGTGAGAGAGTCGACGGGGCCGTACGGCGGCCCCGTCCCACCCGGAGCTCTCCCCGAGAGGAACACGAATGACCTGGCTCGTCACCGGCGGCGCCGGCTACATCGGCGCCCACGTGGTCCGGGCGCTCGCCTCGGCGGGCCTGACCCCGGTCGTCGTCGACGACCTGTCCAGCGGCCACGCCGGCTTCGTCCCGGAGGACGTCCCGTTCGTGCGCGGCAGCATCCTGGACACGGACCTGATGACGCGCGCGCTCCGCGAGCACGCCTCGGTCGGCGTCATCCACGTCGCCGGCTTCAAATACGCCGGGGTCTCGGTGCAGCGGCCGCTGCACACCTACGAGCAGAACGTGGAGGGCACGCGCCGGGTGCTGCGGGCGATGGATGCCGCGGGCGTGCACAACCTCGTGTTCTCCTCGTCCGCGGCGGTCTACGGCACACCCGACGTGCCGCTGGTGACCGAGGACCTGCCCAAGCGCCCCACCTCGCCCTACGGCGAGTCGAAGCTGATCGGCGAATGGCTGATCCGGGACGTCGGGGCGGCCACCGCCGATTCGCCGCATCCACTACGGCACACCTCGCTGCGCTACTTCAACGTGGTCGGCTCCGGAGATCCCGCGGTGTACGACACCAGCCCGCACAACCTGTTCCCGATCGTGTTCGAGAAGCTGCTCGCCGGCGAGACGCCCCGCATCAACGGCGACGACTACGACACCCCGGACGGCACGAACGTGCGCGACTACGTGCACGTCGCCGACATCGCCGCCGCCCACGTCGTCGCAGCCGGGCGCCTGGCCGCCGGCGACCCGGTGGAGCCCGCATACAATCTCGGATCGCAGAACGGCCTGAGCGTCGCCGAGATCATGGACGCGATGGCCCGGGTGACCGGCATCGGGTTCACCGCCGAGATCGGCCCGCGTCGGCCGGGCGACCCCGACCGCATCGTCGCGACCGGCGAGCTGGCGGCCCGCGACCTCGACTGGCGGATGCGGCACACGGTCGACGAGATGGTCCGCACCGGCTGGGAGGCCCGCCGCCGCGCCGAGCCCTGAGCGCGGATCCCGCGAGGACCTTCGCGACGCTTTCGGGCGACCGCGCGGCACGTCTGCCCGGCGGTCACACGAGACCGTCACGCTCATCAGCCCCTCGCGGCGGGAGGCGCACCGGTGCTCCCGCGCACGACGAGCGCCGCGGGCACGACCGTGCGAGCCGCGGCCTGGTCGGCGTCGCCGAGCAGCGCGGCCACCGCCGCCTCCCCCAGCAGGTCGAAGCGCTGCCGCACCGTCGTCAGCGGCGGACGATAGTCGGCCGCGTCCGCCACGTCGTCGAACCCGACGACGCTGACGTCCTCGGGCACGCGCAAGCCCGCTTCGGCGAGGGCGCGCAGCGCGCCGAGCGCCATCTGATCGTTCGCGACGAACAGCGCTGTGGGCGCCCCCTCACGTTCACACAGCTCGCGGACGGCCTCATGGCCGGATGCCGCCGTCCAGTTGCCGCGCACGGGCTCGGACGCGGGGGCGCCGGCGGCGGCCAGCGCGTCGCGCCAGCCGCGCTCGCGCTCGGTCGCGGCGTAGGAG
>JASGDW010000248.1:0-18910 GCA_047606965.1 Microbacterium sp. | reverse complement strand
GGGTCGATCTGGGGCGTCTGCAGGCCTTCGATCAGCGCCTGGTCAGCGCAGTGCCGGTAGGTGTCGGCGGTGCCGAGCGAGTCCGCGATGAACAGAGCGTCGAAGCCGTAGGACTCCAGTGTCCTCGCCCGCTGCACCCAATAGTCCAGGCCCATGAATCCCGGCGCCCGGTTGTCGGGGTGACGCCACAGTCCGGCCGTCGTGTGCGACAGCATCGGGGCTTTGAAGCCGTTGACGATGATCCGCCGTGCACTCAACCGAGTCTCACCAACTGCATACGTCATAGTCTTTCATGTCGATCTTGCACAGTTTGCGTGTGCATGACGGTGATGTAACACGGCATAACGTGGGCTGTCGGACACAGACTCGCTCGGTAGCGTGGCCTGCGGCACATCGCGCCGCCGTCGCGGCAGGACGGATGGAGAACGTTCATGGGCATCCCCGTGCGGGAAGCGGACCACGTCATCGTCGGCACCGGCTCCGCCGGCAGCCCGCTGATCCGCCGACTGCTCGACGCCGGACGCACCGTGCTGGCGCTCGAGGCGGGTGGGCGCGACGATGCCGCCGCGCTTCGCGACCCGGGGCAGATGGTCGCCTTGCGCGGGACCGCGGTCGACCACGCACTCCAGACCGTTCCGCAGCCCGGTCTGGACGGTCGGAGCGTGCCGTGGCCACGCGGGCGGGTCCTCGGCGGCAGCAGCGCCATCAACGGCATGGTCCACATCCGCGGGCACCGTGCCGACTACGACGCCTGGGCGTACGGCGGAGCCGACGGCTGGGCCTACCGGGACGTGCTGCCCTACTTCCGCCGCCTCGAGAACGTCGACGGCGACATCGACCCCCTCTACCGCGGCACCGACGGCCCGTTGCCCGCCCGTTTCGCGACCGATCCGCACCCGGTCGACGCCGCCCAGCTGGAGGCCGCGCAGCAGGCCGGCGTGCCGTTCAACCCCGACCACAACGGCGCCGACATCTACGGTGTCGGCCGCGCCCAGCTCAACATCGTCGACGGCCGCCGGGTGAGCGCCTGGGACGCCTACGTGCGGCCGGTGCTCAGCGACCCCGCTCTCGTCGTCCTCACCGACGCCCTGGTGACCAGGGTCCTCGTCGAAGCCGGTCGGGCCGTCGGGGTCGAGTACCGGCACCGCGGCGAGACGCGCATCGCCCGCAGCGGCGGCGACGTGATCCTCGCCGCCGGCGCCGTCGCCTCACCGCAGCTGCTGCAGCTGTCCGGCATCGGACCGGCCGATGAGCTGCGCCGGCTGGGCGTGCCCGTGGTCGTCGACCTCGCCGGTGTCGGAGCCAACCTCCACGACCACATCCTCGCCGAGGTCGTCTGGGCATCCAGACGCCCGATCGACCCGGCGGCGCACCCACCTCTGGAGGTCCAGCTCTTCGCCGACAGCCGCCCCGGCCTCATCGGCCCCGACCTGCAGCCGGTCACCGGCCTGGCCGCCTACCCCCTCCCCGGCTACGAGCTGCCGTACGGCGCGGTCTACGCCTGGTTCCCCGGGGTCGTCCGGCCGCGCAGCCGGGGCACCCTCCGGCTGCGCGACGCCGACCCGGCCTCGAAGCCGCTGCTCGACCCCGGCTACCTGCGGGAGCGGGCCGATCTCGACGCGCTCGTGGCCGCGATCGGACTCACCCGCGAGATCGGGCGACAACACGCCCTCGACGACTGGAACGACGGGGAGCTCGCCCCGGGTCCCGACGTCCGGACGAAGGCCGAGCTCGAGGCCTATGCGAGGCTCGCCCTCGACACCTACTATCACCCGGTGGGCACGACGAAGATCGGTGTGGACGCGGCATCCGTCGTCGACCCCCGGCTTCGCGTGTACGGCCTGGAAGGCCTGCGCGTCGCGGACGCCGGGGTGTTCCCGGAGGTGCCCGCCGGCAACACCCATGTGCCCGCCGTCATGGTCGGCGAACGTGCCGCCGACTTCATCCTCGGAACGGAACCCCGCGCATGACGAACGACCTGCGGCTGTTCATCGACGGCCGGTGGCGGCCCGCCGGCGACGGCGGGACGCGGCCGCTCATCGATCCCGCGACCGGACGCGAATCCGGTCGCGCCGCCGAGGCGACGGCCGACGACGTCGACTCCGCCGTACGCGCTGCGGCTCGGGCCTTCGAGGACGACGCCTGGGCGCTCCTGCTGCCGGCCCGGCGCGCCCGACTGCTGCTCGACGTCGCCGATGCGATCGAGGCCCGCGCCGACGAGTTCGCGCAGCTGGAGACCAGCGACCTCGGACAGCCGCGGTGGGCCACCGGGTTCAGCGTCGCGGCCACCGCGGAGCACTTCCGGTACTTCGCCGGCTGGGTCACCAAGCTCACCGGCGACAGCGCCCCGCTGTCGACCCCGGACGTGTTCCAGCGCTCGCTGCGGCGGCCGCTCGGCGTCGCCGCGCTGATCACCCCGTGGAACTTCCCGGTGCAGATCGCGTCCTGGAAGCTCGCCCCGGCGCTCGCCACCGGGAACACGGTCGTGCTGAAACCCGCCGAGCAGACCCCGCGCTCGACGCTGCTCCTGGCCGAGGTGCTCGCCGAGGTCGGCTTCCCCGCCGGTGTGGTCAATGTCGTCACCGGCGGACCGGCCGTCGGCGACGCCCTGGTGCGTCACGACGGCGTCGCCAAGATCTCGTTCACCGGCTCGGTCGAGGTCGGCCGCCGCATCGGGGCCGTCGCCGGGGCGCGACTGGTCCCGGTCTCCCTGGAGCTCGGCGGCAAGACGCCGAGCATCGTCACCGCGAACGCCGACCTCGACCAGGCGGTCGCCGGACATGTCGGCGGCGGGCTCTACAACACCGGGCAGACGTGCGCCGCCTTCTCCCGCGTCTACGTCCACGAGTCGATCGCCGACGAGTTCGTCGAGCGCGTCGGCGCGGCCTACGGCGCCGTCGCCTTCGGGGCGCCGGAGACCGAGGGCGTGTTCGCCGGCCCGCTCATCAGCGCAGAGCACCGCGCCCGCGTCGACGACTACGTCCGGCGCGGCATCGCCGCCGGAGCCCGAGTCGTCGTGGGCGCGACCCCGGCCAGCCCCGTGGGCCACGAGGAGGGCTTCTACTACGAGGCGACCGTCCTGACCGATGTCGCCGACGACAACGTCGTCGCCCGGGAGGAGATCTTCGGGCCCGTGCTTTCCGTGTTGCGGTACCGCGATGAGGCCGAAGCGATCCGCCGGGCCAACGCCAGCCCCTACGCGCTCGCCGCGGCCGTGTGGTCCCGGGATGTCGCCGAGGCGAACCGGATCGCCCAGGGCATCCGAGCCGGCACGGTGTGGATCAACACGGGACCCGTCCTCGACGCAGCGGCGCCCTGGGGCGGCTTCGGCGACTCCGGTCTGGGCCGCGAGTCGGGCTGGGACGCCCTCCTCGCCTACACCGGCGTCCAATCGATCATCACGGGCCTGAGATGACCGCACCGGAACCCGCCCCCATCGTCCCCGGTCCGCTCGTCGACGCCGACTGGCTCGACGCGCATCACGATGACCCTCGACTGCGCATCCTCGACGCCACCGTGGGCGTCGCCGTCGAGAACGGCGTGCGCCGCTGGGTCGACGGCCGCGAGGCGTTCGAGAAGGACGGGCACATCCCCGGGGCGCAGCACGCGGATCTGATCCGGCGGTTCTCCGCCGAGTCGGATCAGGACTTCGCCCTCCCCGCCGCCGACCGGTTCGCGACCGCTGCGGCGTCGCTCGGGATCACCGAGCACTCGACCGTCGTGGTCTACGACACGACGTCGACCACCTGGGCGACGCGCCTGCGCTGGCTCTTCCGATACTTCGGCCATCGTGACGTCGCGGTCCTCGACGGCGGGCTGCATGCCTGGACGAGCAGCGGGCGTGCGCCGGAGTACGGTCCTGCGGCGCCGGTCACCGTCGACTCGAAGGACGGGCCGCTACGAGCGGTGCCGCGGACCGCGGAGACCATCACCACGGACGGCCTCCGCGGCGCGCTCGAGGATGGCGAGCTGCTCGTCGTCAGCGCGCTGCCCGCCGCCGACTTCACCGGCGAGCGCAGCCCTCGCCCACGCGCCGGACGGATCCCCGGCAGCATCAACATCCCCGCCGGCGTCCTCGCCGATCCCGACACCCACCGCATCCGCCCTCTCACCGAGCTGCGCCAGCTGCTCGCGCCGGTTCTGGATCACGACGGCCCCGTCGTCGTCCACTGCGGCGCCGGGGTGTCTGCGACCTACCCGCTGCTCGCCCTCGAACTGCTGGGCCGCGATGACGTCCTCCTTTACGAGGAGTCCCTCAACGTCTGGGCCGCGGACCCCGCCAACCCGCTCGAGACGGGGCCCGCGTCCGACTGAGATGCGCGTGCGCGTGTCTACGCGGAAGGCGTCGTGCGGCTGCGCCGGGCGGTCTCGTAGACCGTCCCCCACCGGGGGGCGAGGCTCGCCGCGCGCCGACAGGAGAGGACGAGGCTCGCTTCGCGCGCGACGCCCGTGCCCGCGATGTCGAACGCGGTGCCGTGGTCGACGGAGACGCGGACGACCGGGAGGCCGACCGTGATGTTCACGCCGTCGTCGCCGTACACCGCCTTGAAAGGCGCGTGGCCCTGGTCGTGGTAGCAGGCGATGACCATCTTCCACTTGCCCTTCACCGCTGCGGGGATGAGGGCGTCGGCGGGGATCGGGCCGTGCGCGTTCACGCCCTTCGCACGCGCGCGCTCGACGGCCGGGGCGAGGATGTCGGCGTCCTCGTCGCCGAAGATGCGGTTCTCCCCGGCGTGCGGGTTCAGCCCGCAGATGCCGATGGGCTCGTCCGAGGCGCCGAGCGCCTCGGCGAAGGCGCCGGCGAGCTCGATGACGTCGTCGGCGCGCTCGGGCGTCGTGTCCGCGATCGCCTGCCGCAGTGACACGTGCGCCGTGAGGTGGAAGACGTACAGGTCTCCCGCGGAGAGCACCAGGCTGTAGTTGTCGACGCCGAACTCGTGGGCCAGCAGCTCGGTGTGACCGGGCCACTTGTGGCCGCCCGCGTGCATCGCCGCCTTGTTCAGCGGCGCGGTGACGATGGCGTCCACGACGCCCTCGCGCGCCAGCCGGCAGGCCTCGACCACGAACCGGTAGGCGGCGTCCCCGGCGACGGGGCTGAGCTCGCCGACGACGACACCGGCGAGCGACGGCCCGGTCTGCACGACCTCGATGAGGGCCGGGTCGTTCGCGGCATCGCGCGGGTCGGCGATGACGGTGACCGTGTCCGGATCCAGCCCGGCGTCGCGGGCGCCGCGGCGCAGCGCCTCGGCGTCGCCGATCACGACCGGCACGCACGCCTCCCGCAGCTCCGGATGCAGCAGCAGGGTCTTCGCGGTGATCTCGGGGCCGATCCCGGCCACGTCGCCGAGGGTGAGGGCGAGCAGGGGCTTATGCGAGGGGGTCATGGACTGTTCCTTCGATCGGGAGGACGTCGACGGGTCCGGCTCCGGAGGCGGACCCGAGCAGGTCGAGCAGGACGGAGAGCGTGGCGTCGTTGCCGAACCCGCCGGATTTGGTGACGACGGTGGTGCCGTCGGCGGGACCGCCGACGACCGTGGCACGGGGGCAGCCCCGCAGCACCTGGGAGCCGATCACGAGGCGTTCCGCGTTCAGGCGGGCCAGCACGGCGGCGGCGCCGTCGCCGCCGACGAGCACGATGGCGCGGAAGCGGTGCTCCGTCAGCGCGGCGAGGACACGGTCGGCGAGCATCTCCGCCGCCGCGACGGGGTCGGCGAGCAGCTCGTCGCCCGGCGTGAGCAGGCCGTCGTCCGCGCCGAGGCGATCGCGCACGTGGACGATCTGCGCGGTCGACACCGGATGCAGCGAGCTCACCGCGAAGAGCACCCCCGATCCGGAGGCGGCCCGCAACGGCGGCGGGTGCCCCTCGGAGCGCCAGCGATCGGCGAGGGCGGCCGCCAGCCCGCCCGAGCCGACGGCGATCGTGGTGTCGGCGGCCTCCGAGACGGCCGCGGCGACGCGGCCGAGGTCGCTCTCGGTCGTCGCATCCAGGACCAGCATCCGCTCGTGTCCCGCCTCGGCGAGCTCGCCCGGCACGGCTCCGGGGAGGAGCTCCGACAGGGCGGACGTCGCGACCGGCGCCACCGGGTCGACGCCCGCGGCGGTGAGGTGGACGGGCGCTCCGCCGACGTGCAGTCGCCCGTCTGCCACGACCCGCCCGTGGGCCGGGAAGGCGGGGCAGATCACCGCGGTGGCTGCGGCACCGGGGCGGGACCAGGCCTGGAGGGCGCCCTCGATCTGCGCGGCGACGGAGCCGCGCATCGTCGAGTCGATCTTCACGAAGAGACGCTCCGCGCCGGCGCGTCGGAGCGCGTGCACCGCGTCCCGCGTGCGTTCCCGGGCACGTGCGGTCTCGGCGTGGCGGGCTTCGGTGCTCACGGCGAGCAGCACGGCATGGCCGGCGCCGTCGGGCGCCCCCGTCCGCGCGACGGCGCCGAGCACGACCTCGCTGTGCCATCCGTGCTCGGCGAACCCGACGGCGGCGTCGGCCGCCCCGGTCAGATCGTCGGCGACCAGTCCGACCACTGTCGGCACGCGCTCGCCGCTCACGGCGCGGCCCTTCGCCAGTCGGGTGCGAGTCGCACGTGCTTGATGGTGCGCCGGAAGTACGTGTACGCGATGTCGATCCGGGCGTCGGGCGCCTGCAGGATCGTGGGATAGGAGAACTCGCGGTTGACGCCGTCGCGGGAGTTGTTGCTGAGGCAGTAGCCGTCGCCCTCGTCGAGGTTGCCGAGCACCTCGAAGCTCGCGCCGCCGTCCGCCGATGCGGCGAGCGTCATCGGGGCGCGCGGCGCCCCCCAGAAGGGCTCTCCCGGTGCGAGCGGGGTCTGCACGGGCGCCGCCTCCGGCTGCGGCGCCGTGCCCTCGATGATGCCCTGCTCGTCGATCTCGTCGTACAGGCTGTCCCGCCGTCCTCGTGCGTCGAGCCGGCTGCTGTGGTTGTAGACGACGGCGATGCGGCCGTCGTGGAGGAGCCGTTGCTGTAGGGAGGAGTTGTTGTTCGGCAGCGCGGTGGGCGTCGGCACCGACCATGTCTCGCCGTCGTCGCGGGACAGGGAGCGGTGGATCGCATCTGCGCGACGGCTGCGGAACAGCGCGTGCAGCGTGCCGTCGGGCAGTTCGACGACGCTCATGTGCACGCAGCCCGTGCTCTCGGGCACGGCGACCTCGCGCCAGGTCGTGCCGGCGTCGTCCGAGATCATCACGGCACTCGTGTCCAGGCCGCCGTCCCAGGCTCGCCCGGGTCGCGAGACGCAGTGGAAGACGGGCAGGAGCCAGCGCCCCGAGCGCGTGACGACGACGGGCTGACGGATGAAGACGCCGCCCTCGGCGGTGGCGGGGAAGAGCGTCTCGACCGCTCCCCAGGTGCGTCCGTCGTCGAGGGAGATGCGGCGGCGCACCTCGGCGGTGTCCTGGTTGCCGGCGAGCTGCGCGGTGTAGAGCAGCCACAGCGCGCCGTCGGGGGCGGCGAAGAGCACCGGGTTCTGCTCCGAGCGTGAGGCGTCGTCGGAGATCCGCACCGGCTCGCTCCACCTGGCGGAGCCCTCCGGCAGACGCGAGAACCAGATGCTGATGTCGCTCACGCCCTCCTGCGTGCCGCCGAACCACACGAGGCCCAGGTCGCCGCCCGGCAGCTGCTCCAGCATCGCCGCGTGGTTCTGCACCGCGGGCGCGACCAGATATGCGTCCCGTCGTCCGTTCTCCGGACCGTCGCGTAGGACTCCGTCCAGCAGGGAGGGGTCGAAGCGCGCCGGCACATCGGCTTGCCGGTCGTAACGGGAGGGATGGCTGCTCATGCGCGGGCGTCGGGCTTCGCGGCGGCGAGGTGCTGCTGGGCGGCCTGCTCGAGATGCACGAGATCTGAGGCGACCGTGACGAGGCGGAAGCCCTGCTCGAGCCGCTGACGGGCGATGGCGCCGGCGGCGGTGTGGATGCCGGGCACGATGCCCGCCGCGGTGCACGCGGCCAGCACCCGCCGGAGGGCCTCGTCGAACGCCTGCGACACGGAGGCGTCGGCGGGCGACGCGCCGCCCAGGGCGATGGTGAGGTCGGAGGGTCCGATGTACAGGCCGTCGAGACCGGGTGTGGCGGCGATCGCCTCGACGTTCGCCAGTCCGTCGGGGGTCTCGATCATCGCGAACACGAGCGTCTGCGCGTTCGCCTCGGCCGGAACCGGGCCGACACGCAAGGCCGAGCGCATCGGCCCGTAGGAGCGGATGCCTGCGGGCGGATAGCGGGTCGCGGCCACGGCGGCCGCCGCATCCGCCGCGGAGTTGACCAGCGGCACGATCACGGCGACGGCGCCCGCGTCGAGGGCCTGACCGATGTGCGTGGCGTCGTTCGCGGCCACGCGCACGATCCCCGCCGCGCGACGCGACGCGTCCACGGCGAGCAGGCCGTTGAGCATGCCCCGGTAGCCGAACAGCCCGTGCTGGGCGTCGAGGGCGACATAGTCGTATCCGGCGCGCGCGATGCGCTCCGTGCCGGCGGGGTTGTCGAGCACGACCCAATAGCCGACGGCGCTCTCGCCCGCGCGCAGACGCTGCGCGAAGTCCTGGGGTGTCATGGGCGCTGCTCCTGCGGGATGGGGATCGGGTGTCATCGGTTGTAGGCGGGCATGGGACCGGCCAGGCGCGCGCCGATCTGCTCGCAGGCGGCGACGATGTCGGCGGGCAGCGCGCCGCGCGCGGCGGCATCGATGTTCGCCCGGAGGTGGCCGGTCTTGGACCCGCCCAGCAGAACGGACGAGACGTCGTCCTTGCCGATGAGCCAGCGCAGGGCGAGCTCGCTCAGCGGCATCCCGGCCTCGTGGGCGAGTGCGTCCAGTTCCTCGACGGCGCCGAGCAGCTCGCCGTTCCAGTACCGCTCGGTGTACATCGCGGCCAGACGGCTGTCACCGAACCGGCCGGTCGTCGGCTTCGCGTCGAGGCGATGGGCCCCGCTGAGCAGTCCGCCGCCCAGCGGGTTGTAGACCATCGTCTGCAGCCCCGTCGTGCTCGCGAACTCGAGGTATTCGTTCTCGATGCGCCGCGCGACCAGGTTGTAGAGCTGCTGTGCGACGACCGGGCGGGCTATCCCCGCCTCGTCGGCGACCTGATTCAGCTGGGCGATCTGCCACGCGGCGTAGTTCGAGACTCCGTAGCCGCCGATCTTGCCCTCGGCCGTGAGCTCCGCCACGGCCCCGAGGGTGTCGGCGATCGGGGTGCGGCGATCGGGCTGGTGCAGATAGAGCAGCTCGACGCCGTCGCGGCGCAGCCGCCGCAGGCTCCCCTCGACGCTGCGGCGCAGGGCCGCCGGGGACAGCGGCGGATCGTCGCCGGCATCCGGATGCGGCATGCCGGCCTTGGTCGCGACCCGCAGATCGGGCGCGACGCGGGGGAGGAGCTCGCCGAGCATCGTCTCGGTCCCTCCGCCGGCATATCCGTTCGCGGTGTCGATCATCGACAGCCCGGACTCCACGGCGATGCGGATCATCGCCGACGCGGTCTCGGCGTCGACGGTGTCGCCGAAGGTCATCGAGCCCAGGACGAGTCGCGCGGAGGGCAGGGGGACTGTCGTGGTCATCGGCGACCTCATCTCGTGCGGAAGGACGGCGGCGCGGATGCGCTCCTCCACCATGACAGAAAGGCGCATAACACGCAATTCTAGAACATTATGCGCAGTATGCGCAGAATCAACGTTCCGTGGGCGTACCGGCGGGGTCGACCACCACGACCTGCACCCCGCGTCGTTCGAAGGCGGACACCTGGGCGTCCGTCGCCGAATCGTCCGTGACCAGCGTCCACGTCGCCGGCATGCGGACCCACGCGTTGAAAGGAGCCGTGCCGAGCTTGCTGCCGTGCGCGAGCACGTAGGCGACGTCGGCGGAGCGCGCCATGAGCTCCTTCAGGCGTGTCTGCGCGATGCTCGCCTCGCAGATCCCTCGTTCGGCGGTGAGCCCGTCGCACCCGAGGAAGACGGCGTCGAAGCTCAACTGCTCCAGCGCCGTCTCGGTGATCGGGCCCTCGAAGCCCTGAGAGATGTCGCGCAGATGGCCGCCGAGGCAGATGACCTCCACCCCCGCCGCGCCGGAGATCGCCTCCAGGGGTGTCAGACCGATCGTGGCCACCCGCAACGGCGCGGTGTCGCGCAGCGCGTGGGCCAGTTCCGCGGTCGTCGTGCCGGCGTCCAGCAGAACGCTCTGACCGGCGCGCACCTGGGCTGCGGCCCACAGACCGATGGCGCGCTTGGCCTGATGTGACTCCGAGCGGCGCTCGCTCAGCGACGCCTCGGGATGCGGGGGGAGCGCGATCGCGCCGCCGTAGGTGCGGGCGAGCACGCCGACCTCGGTGAGGTGGGCGAGATCGCGCCGGATCGTCGACGGTGTCACGCGGAAGGCGCGTGAGAGCTCCTCGACGCTCGCGAGCCCACCGGACATCGCCATGCGCCCGATCTCCTCGCGGCGGACTGCGGCCTTGGACATTCCTCGCTCCTCCTCGACGGCTGACATCGACCGGAGCCGGTTCCGGTCGGGCCAGCATATCGAGCACCCGGCGAGAGGATCGCGTGAAAAACGCATTAAAAATTCGATGTTGCGTGTTCTGCGCAACTATGAGTAGGTTGCTGAAGGCACCGAGCGGTGCGCGATGTTCGAGGGAGAACAGGTCTGTGACTGGCCCGAAGAGGAGCGGATACATCCCGCCGGCGGTGAAGCCCCTGGTTGCGCCACTGCGCGAGCCGCGGTACGAAGACGTCTGGCTGGCATCCGTGCCGCTGGACGATGGATCGACGATCGATCTGCGGTTCGACGTCTACCAGCATCCCGACCAGACCGAGCCCGGCCCGTGCGTCGTGTACTTCTTCGGCGGCGGCTGGGTCGACGGCGACTACAAGCAGCGCACGAGCCAGAAGGCCGTGTACATCCGCGACCTGGTGGAACTGGTCGACCGCGGGTTGACCGTGGTCTCCGCGTCCTACCGCCTCGCGCAGCAGGCCCCGTTCCCCGCGTGCGTGCACGACGCCAAGGCGCTCATCCGCCACCTCAAGGCGCGCGGAACCGAATACCTCATCGACCCCGACCGCATCGGAGTGCTCGGCAACTCCGCCGGCGGTCATCTGGCCGCGATGCTGGCACTGACGGCGGGCGACCCCCGGATCGACGGCACGGTTGGCGACGACACCGATCAGAGCAGCTCCGTCGCCGCGGCGGTGATCTACTACGCCCCGGTCGACCTGCTCGCCATGGCCCGGTCGACCGGAGCCCGCGATACCGGCGGCAGCGAGGTCGAGGACATCCTCGCGTCCGACGACGCGAGCCTCTTCGAGACCGTCCTTGGATACGAGCGCTCACGGCACGGAGGGCTGTCGCTGCAGCGACTGCTCGCCTCCGGCGAGGGTGAGCAGTACGCCGAGATTCTGCGCCGGTACAGCCCGATCACGCACGTCGAGGGCGAGCACCCGCCGATGCTGATCCTTCACGGCGGTCGCGACGCCCTCGTACCGCTCTCGCAGAGCGAATCGTTCTACCACGCCCTCCGCGCCGCCGGCGCGGACGTCACCTACCTCACCTACTCCCGCGGTGGACATGGCCCGTCGCTCGGTCCCGCCGTGGACGCCTTCGCATACCAGTTCCTGGTCTCCCGACTCTAGAAAGCAGCCTCATGGACGTAACCATCATCCTCGTCGTGCTCGGTCTGATGATCGTCGCGATGATCTCCGGGAAGTTCGATCTGGGCTTCCCGCCGATCGCGGCCGTGACCGTGCTCGCGGCTCTCGGAGTCGTGACGGTCCCGGAGGCGTTCTCGGGCTTCACCAACCCGTACCTGATTATCACCGCGGCCTTCCTGGTCATCAGCAACGCGTTCTCGAAGACGCCCGTCGTCTCGCACATCCAACGCGGCGTCCTCGCGTTGCAACGCAGGACGAGCGGCATCGTGCTGTTCGGCGCCCTCATCCTCGCCGTCATCGTGCTGGCCAACCTCATGCAGCCCGGACCGGCCGTGCTGCTGACGATCGTGCTGCTGAGCACACTGCCGCCGACCGGCCCGGTGACGGCGCGGCAGATGCTGCTGCCCCTGGGCGCGCTGACCAACCTCGCGCAGGGAAAGCTCCCCATCGGCGTTGCGCTGCTCGGTGTGGTGTTCGTCAACGGCTTCCTCACCACGGCCGGGCTCGAGACGACCGTCGGCGTCGAGGACTTCCTTCTCATCGGCCTGGTGCCGATCGTCATCGCGATCGTGTACATGCTGCTGACCTACCGGTTCCTGCCCCGGGGTCCGATCGCGGCCGGAGAGGGCGCCCCCGAGGACGCAGCGGACGGCCCGGCGTTGTCACGGTTCCACGAGGTCGTCATCTACATCGTGTTCCTCGGCGTGATGGCGTCGGTGTTCTTCGCCAGCGCACTGGGCGACTATCTCGCGGTCATCCCGGTGATCGGCGTGCTGATACTGCTGGCGACCAAGGCGATGAGCTCTCAGGCGGTCCGATCGACGTTGAGCATGAGCATCGTGTTCCTTCTGGCCGGTGTGTTCGGTCTCGCCCAGATCATGTCCGACGAGGGCGTGGGCCAGGCGCTGGGCACCGGCCTGCAGAGCCTGATGGGTGACGCCGCCAACGGCTGGACCGTGCTGCTCGTGTTCTCCTTCGCCACCGTCCTGCTGGCGAACCTGACGGGCTCCAACTACGGCACGATGTTCATCATGGCGCCGATTGCCGTGGCCACGGCTGCGGCGGTGGGCCTCGACCCGCGGGGAATCGCGATCGCCGTCGTGTTCAGCGCGCTGTCGAGCGTCATCCTCCCCCTGGACACCGCCATCGGCATCTCCTTCGCCAGCGGGCGATACGGGATGGGCACGCTCCTGCTGTGGACCGTGCCGCTGACCGTCCTGTACATCGCCGCGGTGTGCGTCAGCGCGATGGTGGTCTTCCCCACCTAGCTCCGCTCGCAGGCGGACGCCGCATCCGTCGGCTCCGTCTGCGATCACCGGGACGCGTCGTGCGCCTGTGGGTCGTCGGCGGGCGTGGCCCGGTAGCCGATGCCTCGCACGGTCTCGATGAAGCGCGGCTCGGCGCCGGTCTCACCGAGCTTGCGGCGGAGGTTCGTGACGTGCGAGCTGATCGCGTGCTCGTCGGACTCGGTCACCCCGCCGTGCAGACGGCTCTCATCGCGCAGGGCCAGCGCCAGGTCGGCCCGACTGCGCACTTCGCCGCCGGCCTCCAGCAGGACGACGAGGAGATCGAACTCGGTGCGCGTCAGCGGGATCGGCTCGCCTGCGAGCGTGACCGTGCGGCGGGGGATCTCGACGACGAGGTCGCCGTGACGGATGCTGTCCTCCGCCGTCCGTGACGCATCCGGCGCGGGTCCGGCGTTCTCGTCGCCGTCCATCGGCCGTTGGCGGCGCAGCAGCGCCTCCAGCCGGGCACGCAGCTCGCGTACGCGGAAGGGCTTGATGACCACGTCGTCGGCGCCGGCGCTGAACCCCAGCACGACATCCGCCTCCTCGTTCAGCGCCGTGATGAACACGATGTACGCCGTGGTGAGCGCCCGGATGCGGCGGGCCGTCTCGAACCCGTCGATCCCCGGCATGCTCACATCGAGGGTGATGAGCTCCGGTCGATGCTCTTCGACGGCGGCGACGCCCTCCAGCCCGGTGGCCGCCTCCACGACGGTGAATCCGGCGCCCACGAGGATCTGCGCGATCAGCGTTCGGACGTCCGCCTCGTCCTCGATCACCACGGCGGTGCCGGGTGCCAGGGAGGCGGCAGAACTCATGTGGTGCTCTCTGATCGGATCACGCAGGCGCTTTCTATGATCCTCTCAGATTCCCCGCCGCCCGCAAAAAGCCGGTCGCCTCGGTCAGGAGCGGTTGCGGCGACGCAGGACGGCGCCCACGATGAGAGCGATGCCGGCCAGGAGCACCGCGCCGCCGCCGATGAGCAACGCCGTCGTCGTCCCCGAGTCCACGCCGGTCAGCGACAGCACGCCGCTCGCGCCGGTGATCGTCAGCGCGGCGGTGCCTCCGGTCGAGGTGACCGAGAACGCGGCGATGTTGTAGGTGCCGCTGGCGTTCGACGGAAGCGTGATGGTGACCTCCGGCAACGAGCCGTCGGCGGCGGAGGTCGCGGTGCCGCTGGCCGTGCTGACGGCCGTCTTGACCATGCCGATCGTGGCGCCCGAGCCGTTCTCGCCGCTGACCGTGATGGTCACCGTCTCGTCGGCCGAGAAGGTGGCGGCCTGGCAGCTCAGCACGACGCTGCCGCCCGGCGTGGCCGTGGTCGACGACAGCGCGCACGAACCGGTCGGGGGGTAGATGGTCGCCGCGTACGCGGCGGGTGCGCTCAGCACCAGCGCAGCAGAAAGGACGGCCGCGAAGATCGTGGTCCGGGGCAAGGACATGAGGCGAGTCTACCCGCAGGTCGTTACGGGCACGTCAACGGAGGTTACGCCCGGCGTCTGGCTCACCGTCAGAGTCGGAGCGCTGGCGTCGGTGGATGCCGTGATCGTCGCCGTCATCGACTGCCCGGGCGTGAGATCCACCTGGAAGCTGACGACCCGTCGTCCCTCGTGCGTGCCGCCGCCGAACCCGCCGCCGTCGCTGCGCTCGGCGCCCGCCAGCGTGAAGCTCTCCGGCAGGTACACGTAGACGAGGGTGCGGGCGGTGCCGACGGGGACGCCGTAGGTGCCGCCGCCGGTGATATAGCTGGGCAGGCTCGCGGCATCAGCCGGGGCGTTGCTGGTGACCGTGACCGAGAGGGTCGCGGCGCCGGACGCCTCCCCGCTTGCGAGCGTCGTGCACTGGTCCCAGTCGAGCGTGGTCGAGGCGTCGAGGTAGTAGTCCATCTTCGAGCCGGTGCCGTCGTTGAGGTACACGCCGAACGCGTCGGACTGGGCGTCGGATGCCGGCAGCCCGCCGGCGAGGGTCGTGTCCTCCAGCTCCGCCTGGTCCTCGGGGTGATCGCTCCAGATCAGCAGCCGATGCTCCTCGCCGGCCTTTGCGAGGGCGGTCACGAGCGTCGCGGGGTCGACGTCGCCGGAGCTCAGCTTCACGAACACGGCCGCGGTGGCCGCGGCGAAGAAGGCGTCCTGCTCGGCGGGCTTCGAGTAGCGCAGGTACACCTCGTTGAGCATGAGCTGCACCGCGTTGTCGCTGGTGAGCACGTCCCCGGTGGCCAGGGTGACCGGTCCGGTCGCCTCCAGCACGTAGCTGAGCGCGACGGGGTCGACCGAGATCACCCCGTCGACGGTCTGGCCGTGCTCTTGCGACCACATCTCCTGGGCGAGCGGCGCCGACTCCTCGAAGTCGGGGATCTGCGTGACGTTCTGGATCCACTTGCCGGGGCGCTCCCCGAACACCTGCAGGATGTCGTCGCTCAGCGGCAGCACGGGCGAGGCGTACTCGCTGAACGAGCTGCTGGAGTCCTGGGCGGTCAGGCTCATCGAGCCGCCGTCGGTGTGCACGACCGCCATGGCCCCGACGATGCCGCCGAGCGAGCGCCATTCCGCGTTGTTCTGGAACACCACGAGGTAGTCGCGCGCCCCGTCCGCACCCAGCATCGCCGGCAGCAGCACGCTCACCTTCTGGATCGCCGTGGTGGTATCGGCGATCGTGTCGAGCGTGTCGCCGACCTCGTCGACGGCGTCGGCGACCGGGCCCAGCAGCGCGGAGCGGTCGATGCCCGCCACCGCCGAGGCCGCCTCTGTGCTGGCGGCGGCGCTCGTAGCCGCCGCATCCTGGATCGAGGTGAACACGGTGGTGTCGATGTGCCCGTCGACGGGTTTCAGGGAGTCGACGGAGAAGGTCGCCGCGACATCGCCGAGCGGAGCGAGCGCGGTGCTCGCGATCTGATCCGCGGCGGCGGCAACGGTCGAGACGGCGTCCAGCTGAGGGCCGATCCAGGGGAGCGTCTCGACGATGCTCCAGATCGGGTCGGAGGTCAGCGCGTGCGCCGCGGAGGTGTCGGTGGACAGTGCATCGATGAGCGTCGACGCCGCGGACGGGTCCGACAGCTCGTCGGCGGCGCCGGCTGCGGTCTTCTGCGCCGACTGCAGGTGCGTATAGGCCATGTACCCGCGGATGCCGACCCACACAAGCATCGCGACGGCCAGCACCAGCAGCGCCCCCAGCACGATGGCGAACACGCGGCCGGCTAAGCGCAACGGCGGCGGAGTGGCGGACGAGGACACGAAGCGATCCTACGAGGTGGGTGCGCGAATGCGTTGCTCCGGCGACGTCATGCGCCCTCGATGCCTGAGGCGGTGCGGCAGCCGATCTCCGTCGCCGAGGGTGTATAACATTGGTATATTCCGTCGCCGGGGCTCCCGACCCCATTCGCGGGTGGGGCGATGACGCCGAGCGACGCAAGGGAGGGGCAGGGTCGCCATGGCCGGATTCACGCGCAGGACCTCGGGCCCACCCCCGTGGATGGCCATGCCGCGCGGCGTGCGTGCGGGGCGCCGGCGGCGGACGTATGCGTGGCGCGCCGCGACCCGGGACGGCATGTCCGCAGCGGGGACCTCCCCGGCGTCGCCGTCATGACGGCCGCGGGCGTCGTCGCCGCCTACCGCGAGGCCGTCGAGCGGGGTGTGACGGCGCCGTTGCTCTCGATGCTGCATCCCGATGTCGTGCTCGTCGCCTCGTCGACCGGAAGGGTCGCCGGGGCCGTGGACGTCTCGCGCTGGTTGGAGGAGAGGGCCCGCGATCAGCGGGTCGTCCCCTCAGTGGGCGACAGCTATGTGGACGGCGACGTGATCGTGATCACGATCACGTGCCCGGGCCTGACCGGCGGTGCGACCGAGTACGCGGTCGCCTTCTTCCTCGGTCGCGACGGCCGTATCACGAGCATCATCGTCGACGTGTGAGCCGGCGAGGCCGGACAGGGCTCGGGCCCGGGCCCCGCGTGAGCGGAGCCCGGGCCCGAGGGGAGCCTGGGGCGCCTCCTACTGCAGCGCGCCGTACAGCGTCGGGGTCGTGCGGGCCTGAGTGGCCTGCTCGAACGCGTACGCGAGTCCGATCAGCGGGCCCTCGGAGTAGTCGCGTCCGAGGAACTCGAGGTTGACGCCGACGCTCGAGTCGCCCTCCCCGGTCCCGGTGGTGCCCATCGGCACCGTCACGGCGGGCATGCCGGTGTTGGGGCTCAGGCGCATGTTCGTGCCGATCGTCGAGTACGAGTTCGTGCTCGGGTAGATCAGTGCGTCGAGGTCGTTGTCGTCGAGCATCGCCGTCACGAGCGTGTTCCCGTTCGCGATCGCGGTGGTGTGGGTGCCGTCGGTCCCGGCCCACGCCTCATACGTCTCCTCGGTCACCGCGTCGCGCTGGGTGTAGACGTCGGTGCGCGAGGTGACGTAGTTGCCGGTCGCCAGGATCTCGGTGATGCTGCGCGCGGTGACGGCCTCCGCCAGATGCTCGTCGATGTACGTGTTCAGGTCGTGCTTGAACTCGTTGGTCGAGCCCGACGACTCGCTGAGCACAGCGCTGAACCCGCTCGGCGGCGTGATCTCCACGACCGTCGCGCCCTGCGCCTCGAGCGCCGCGACGGCGGCCGTGAACGCGGCATTGGTGGCCGTGTCGGAACCGAGCATCGACGCGACGTAGCCGATGCGTGCGCCCTGCAGCGAGTCGGCGTCGAGGTACTCGGTGTACGAGGTGGGCACGTTGCCCTCCTGCTCCTCGGTGATCGGGTCGGCCTCGTCGACGCCCACCACGGCGTCCAGCGCCACCGCGGCGTCGGTCACGCTGCGGGCGATGGGCCCGCCGGTGTCCTGGGTGAGCGCGAGGGGCACGATGCCGTCACGGCTGGTCAGGCCGACGGTGGGGCGGATGCCGACGAGCTGGTTGTACGACGACGGCACGCGGATCGACCCGCCGGTGTCGGTGCCGAAGCCGATGCCGGCGAGGTTCGCGGAGATGGCCGCGCCGGTGCCGCCGCTGGAGCCGCCGGCGGTCTTGCTGGTGTCGTAGGGGCTGGCGACCAGGGTGCTCTCGCCGGCGTCCTGGAAAGACGAGTACTCGGACACGAAGCCGTACGCGAACTCGTCGAGGCTGGCCTTGGCGAGGATCACCGCACCGGCCTCGCGCAGCCCGGTGACCATGGTCGCGTCGGTCGTGGTCTGGTTGTCGTCCCAGCATCCGCAGCCGGCCGTGGTGGGCATGTCGTAGGTGTCGTAGTTGTCCTTCAACGCGATCGGCACGCCCAGCAGCATGCTGGTCATGCCGTCCTCGGCGCGCGTCTCGTCGGCGGCGGCCGCGGCGGCCAGCGCCTCGTCGTTCGTGCTGATGATCGAGTGCAGCGCGCGGGTGCCGCCGGAGACGACGGTCGTGTCGTACGCGGCGATGCGGTCGAGGTATTCCTGCGTGATCTCGACGGAGGTGGTCACGCCGGCGTTCATCGCCGCCTGCATGTCGACGACGTCGGCCTCGACGAGCTCGAACGGCCCGTCGTCGTAGATCATGCGCTGCGACAGGTCGGCGAGGTCGGTGATGGTGATCGCACCGTCGCCGTCCTCGTCGATCACCGACACGGTCGACCACGATGCGTCGGCGCTGGTGGTGCCCAGCTGCGCGAAGGCGACGTCGAGGTCGGCGGTGGTGACCTGGTCGTCGCCGGTCAGGTCGAGGTCGGTGTAGTAGGGGGCGAGCATCGCCGCGGTCGAGTAGTCGCCGGAGTCGTCGGCGACCGCCGGGGTCGCCACGAGGGCGGCGCTCACGACGCCGAGCACGGCGGATGCGGCGAGGGCGCGGGTGAGCCTGATGGGCATGGTCTTCCTCGGGTAGGGAGCGGATGCGGTGTGGTCGCGGTGGCGGGCGCTCATCGGTTCACCTCGCGGCGGCGCAGCGCGAGCACGACGCCCAGCGCGATGAGGGCGAGGGCTAAGACGCCGGTGGCCACCCACGGCGCCGCGTCCTGACGGGTGGCGGCGAGCGAGCCGTCGGACGCC
>JASGDW010000247.1:0-7149 GCA_047606965.1 Microbacterium sp. | reverse complement strand
CGAAGTACGTCGTCGGGTGCGAGGGCGCGCGCAGCGGTGTGCGCGAGGCGATCGGACGCCGGCACCTCGGCGACGTGTCGGCCCACGCCTGGGGTGTGATGGACGTGGTCGTGGAGACCGACTTCCCTGACTGGCGGATCAAGTGCGCCATCAACGCCGAGGCCGGCAACATCCTGCACATCCCGCGGGAGGGCGGATACCTCAGCCGGATGTACATCGACCTCGGCGAGGTCGCCGCCGCCGACGACCACCGTGTGCGCCAGACCCCGATCGGGCAGATCATCCGCCGGGCGAACGAGATCCTGCATCCCTACGCCATCGACGTCAAGGACGTCGCGTGGCACAGCGTCTACGAGGTCGGGCATCGCGTGACCGACAGGTTCGACGACATCCCTGACGGCGCCGCGCTCACCCCGCGGGTCTTCCTCGCCGGGGACGCCTGCCACACCCACAGCGCCAAGGCGGGGCAGGGCATGAACGTCTCGATGCAGGACGGGTTCAACCTCGGCTGGAAGCTCGGCTCGGTGCTCACCGGGCGCAGCCCCGAGTCGCTGCTGGCGACGTACTCCGCCGAGCGGCAGCCCGTGGCCCAGCAGCTCATCGACTTCGACCGGGAGTGGTCCTCGCTCATGGCGCGCAAGCCCGAGGAGATCTCCGACCCCGAGGACCTCGCGACGTACTATCTCGCGACCGCCGAGTTCCCCTCCGGCTTCATGACGCAGTACGCGCCGTCGGCGATCGTCGCCGGCGCCGCGCGTCAGGAGCTCGCGACCGGGTTCCCGCTGGGCAAGCGCTTCGCGTCCTCGCCGGTCGTGCTCGCGAGCGACGGCAACGTCGTGCACCTCGGCCACCACGCGAAGGCCGACGGACGCTGGCGCATCTACGCCTTCGCGGACGCCGAGGGCCTGCGCGACGACTCGACCCTGGCGGCCTGGGCGCGCTGGGTCGGGACCGCGGCCGATTCGCCCCTCCGCCGCCACACGCCGCACGGCCTGGCGCTCGACGCGGTGTTCGATGTGAAGGCGGTGTACCAGCAGGGCTTCGAGGACATCGACGTGACGGCCGTTCCCGCGGTGTTCCGGCCGCGCAACGGCACGCTGGGCGTCACGGACTGGGAGAAGGTGTTCGCGGCGGGCCCCAGCCGGTGGAACCACAGCGACATCTTCGAGGAGCGGGGCCTGTCCCGCGACGGCGTGGTCGTGGTGGTGCGGCCCGACCAGTACGTCGCGCACGTGCTGCCGCTGACGGCGACCGAGGAGCTCGCCGCGTTCTTCGCGCAGCACATGGTGCCGGTCGGTCGCTGAGCGGGTCGCGCCTGCCCGGCCGCGCTGAACGGCTCTCCGCCGCGTCTTTCCGGGCCTTCCGACAGCCTTCCCCGGATGCTCACCTTCTGAGTCGCCCGGCGGGTCAGAGAGTGAGGAACCGGCAGGGAGGTGCGGGCGCGGCAGGGTGGGGCCGGGGGGCGCCGGAGGCGTGGGCACCTCTCCGGCGTCCATCGTGTGACCTCCTCGATCCCGCGTGAATCGTATACGATCTGTGGGACGGCGACGCCTCGGCCGACCACGGCCGGCGTCCGAGACGACGAGGGAGTCCGCATGAACGAGAACCGCGAGGCCGCGCTGCTGGCCGAGGTGCCCGACGGCCTGCTGATCGCCGGCGCCTGGCGGCCGGCGGAGGGCGGAAGGACCCTCGACGTGGCCGACCCCGCGACGGGCGCCGTCATCCGCTCGATCGCGAGCGCCTCGGCGGCCGACGGCGAGGCGGCGATGGACGCGGCGGCGGATGCCTTCCCGGGGTGGGCAGCGACGCCGGCGCGGGCGCGCGCGGACATCCTGCGCCGCGCCTTCGACCTGCTGCAGGAGCGGCGGGAGGACTTCGCGCTGCTGATGACCCTGGAGATGGGCAAACCGCTGGCGGAGGCGCGCGGCGAGGTCGCGTACGGCGGCGAGTTCCTGCGCTGGTTCAGCGAGGAGGCCGCCCATGTGCAGGGCCGGTACGGCGCCAACCCGGAGGGCACCGGCCGGATGATCGTGACCCAGCATCCGGTGGGCCCGTGCCTGCTGATCACGCCGTGGAACTTCCCGCTGGCCATGGCCACCCGCAAGATCGCCCCCGCGCTGGCGGCCGGGTGCACGGTCGTGATCAAGCCCGCGGCGCTGACCCCGCTGACGACGCTGCTGTTCGCGAGGCTGCTGCAGGACGCCGGGGTTCCCGACGGCGTCGTGAACGTGGTGACCACCGCGACCAGCGGCCCGGTGTCGGAGGCGATCATCCGCGACCCGCGGCTGCGCAAGCTCTCGTTCACCGGGTCGACCCCGGTGGGGCAGCGCCTGCTGCAGCAGGCCGCGGGCGGGGTGCTGCGCACCTCGATGGAGCTGGGCGGCAACGCCCCCTTCGTGGTGTTCGAGGACGCCGACCTGGACCGGGCGGTGGAGGGCGCGATCGCGGCGAAGTTCCGCAACGTCGGCCAGGCGTGCACGGCCGCGAACCGGTTCATCGTGCACCGCTCGGTCGCGGACGAGTTCGCGGCGCGGGTCACCGAGCGCGTGAACGGCCTGCAGATCGGGCGCGGCACCGAGGAGGGGGTGGCGATCGGCCCGCTCATCGACGACCGCGCGGTCGCGAAGGCCGGGCAGCTCGTGGCGGACGCGCTCTCCCGCGGTGCGACGCTGCGCACCGGCGGCCACGCGATCGAGGGCGAGGGCACCTTCTACGAGCCCACCGTGATCAGCGACGTCCCCGCCGGCAGCGACATCCTGCGCGAGGAGATCTTCGGCCCGGTGCTGGCGATCGTCCCGTTCGAGGCCGAGGACGAGGCGGTGCGTCTGGCCAACAGCACCGAGTACGGGCTGGTGTCGTACGTGTACACCGAGAACCTCGCCCGCGGGCAGCGGATGATCGAGCGGCTCGAGACCGGGATGATGGGCCTGAACGTCGGCGTGGTCTCCAACGCGGCCGCCCCCTTTGGCGGGTGGAAGCTCTCGGGCCTGGGCCGCGAGGGCGGCGCCGAGGGTATCCACGAGTACCTGCAGACCAAGTACACCCTCACGCCGGACCCGTTCGCCTGAGCGGCATCCGTTCGCCCGCGGACATGCACGGCGCGCTCGGCGACAAGCCCCGCCGTCCCGGCCCTGACGAGAATGAGGAGGTCCCGGGCGGTGAGGGTCGCCGTCCGCGTTGAAGGAGACGCAGATGTCCGATTCCCTCCTGGTGGACGAGTCCGCGCTGATCGCCCGGGTGCAGGCGCCCGAGGGCGAAGGCCGCGCGATCCTGGACGCCGCCACCCGCGCGCACATCGCGTACGCGCCCGACCAGTCGGTCGCCGACCTCGACGCGGCGATCGCGCGCGCCAGGGCCGCGCAGTCCGGCTGGGACGGGCTCGGCCACGAGCGCCGCTGCGCGCTGCTCCTGCGGGCCGCCGACGCGATCGACGCGAACACGGAGACGCTCGCACGGCTGCTCTCGCGCGAACAGGGCAAGCCGCTGAACGGTCTGGGCGCCCGCTTCGAGCTGGGCGGCTGCTCGGCCTGGCTGCGCGCGGCGGCGACGACGCCGCTGGAGCCGCAGGTCGTCGTCGACGACGGCGAGACCTACGCCGAGCTGCACTACCGCGCGATCGGCGTGGTCGGGGCAATCGGCCCGTGGAACTGGCCGCTGATGATCTCGATCTGGCAGATCGGCCCCGCGCTGCGCATGGGCAACGCCGTCGTGGTCAAGCCCAGCGAGTACACGCCGTTGAGCGTGCTGGCGCTGCTGGCCGTGATGAACGAGGTGCTGCCGCCGGACGTGCTCATCGGCGTGTCCGGCGGACGCGAGGTGGGGGCGCGTCTGGCCTCCCACCCTGACATCGGCAAGGTCATGTTCACCGGCTCCACCGCCACCGGCCGGAAGATCATCGAGAGCTCGGCGGGCAACCTCGCCCGCCTGACGCTCGAGCTCGGGGGCAACGACGCGGGCATCGTGCTGCCCGGCGCCGACGCCGCGGCGATCGCGCCCGACCTGTTCTGGGGCGCGTTCATCAACACCGGGCAGACCTGCGCGGCCCTCAAGCGCCTGTACGTGCACGAGTCGGTCTACGAGGAGGTCGTCGCCGCCCTCGCGGAGGTCGTCGCGCGCATGCCCATGGGCCTCGGCCTCGTCGAGGACAACGTGCTCGGCCCGCTGCAGAACCCGCAGCAGTTCGCCATCGTCGACCGGCTGGTCGAGGACGCGAAGGCGCACGGCGGGCGCATCGTCACCGGGGGCGCCCCCGCGACGCAGCTCGGCGAGCTGTTCTACCCGGCGACCCTGATCGCCGATGTCGCCGACGGCACGGCGATCGTCGACGAGGAGCAGTTCGGGCCCGTGCTGCCGATCGTGAAGTACTCCGACGTGGAGGAGGCGATCGCCAGCGCCAACGGGCTCGCGGTGGGCCTGGGCGCCTCGGTGTGGGGCGACCGGGACGAGGCGCGTGCGGTCGCGGCCCGCATCCAGGCCGGCACCGTGTGGATCAACTCCCACGGCGGCGTCGACCCCCGCATCCCGTTCGGCGGCGTGAAGGGCTCCGGCTACGGCCTCGAGTTCGGCGTCGAGGGACTCAAGGCCGTCGCCGTGCCGCAGGTCATCAACGGGTGACCCGCGGCGCCCTCACGCCGTGAACACCCGCCGGCCGGCGAACCAGGTCTCGCGCACCCGGGCCTCGACGATGCGCTCGGGCTCGCCGCCGACGGGGTCGCGGTCGAGCACGACGAAGTCGGCGGACTTGCCCGGCGAAAGGCTCCCGGTCTCCTCGCCCAGCCCCATCGCGCGGGCGGCGTTGATCGTGAAGACCTCCAGCGCCTCGGCCGCCGTGATCGCCTGCTCGGGCCACAGCACGCCCGGGGCGCGTCCGAACGGGTCGGCGCGGGTGACGAGCCCCTGCATCCCCTCGAGCGGGTTCGGGGACTCGCTCACCGGCCAGTCCGATCCGCCGGCGACCAGGCCGCCGGCGTCGATGACGGCGCGGTTGGGCTGCAGGTGCTCGGCGCGTTCGGCGCCGAGCACGCCGGCCAGGGCCTCCGGGATCACCCCCGGGAACCAGATGAACGGCGAGATGTCCGCCACCACGCCCAGCTCCGCCAGGCGCGGGATGTCGTCGTCATCGAGGTACTGTCCGTGCGCGATCTGGAACGGCGTGTCGGCGAAGCCCTCGGCGCGCAGCCTGGCCACGACGTCCAGCAGCAGGCGCGCGGACCCGTCCCCGGTGCAGTGCACCTTCGCGCCCAGCCCCCGCTCGGCCACGCCTCGCAGCCAGCCGTAGAGCTCGTCGGCGGTCATGGTCGTCTCGCCGTGGTAGTGCGCGCCGTGGGCCGCGTCCGGCAGGTAGGGCCGCAGGAACGAGGCGGTGCGCGCCGGCGGCACCCCGTCGAGGAAGATCTTCACGAAGTCGGGACGGTGATGCGGGGTGCGGAACTCCTCGCCCCGGTCGACCAGCGCGGCCCCCACCGGGTCGAAGCCGAAGATCTCGTCGTTGACCGTGAGACTGGACACGACCCAGGCGTTCAGCTCGTCGTCGGCGTCCAGCGCCGCCAGCGCCCCGAGGATCTCGAGCGAGACCGCGGCGTCCTGGAACGCCGTCACCCCGAAGCCGTTCAGCAGCTCCACCCCGCGCCGCGACGCCGCGCGCCGCTGCGCGGGCGTGAGGCCGCCCGCCGCCTCGTACGCCTGCGCGACGAGGACGCCGGCGGCCTCCAGGAGGACACCGGTCGGCTCGCCGTCGTCGGCGTCGAGCAGTGTCACGCCGTCGGCCGGGACGCTGCCGGCCGTGATGCCGGCCAGGCGCAACGCCGCCGTGTTCGCCCAGCGGTTGTGGTGGCTGTCGTCGGAGAGCATGACCGGCCGCCCGCCCGCGGCCTCGTCCAGGCGCGTCCGCGAGGCCGAGCTGTTCAGCTCGTCCATCAGCGTGCTCGCCCACGACCCGCCGGTGATCCACGCGCCCTCCGGCAGCGTCGCCGCCCGCTCGCGCACGAGGCGGAGGATCTCGTCGAGGCCCGCCGAGGAGCCGAAGGACAGCTCGAACAGGTCGGTGACCCCGGCGATGGCGTGGTGGTTGTGCACGTCGACGAACCCGGGGTACACCGCGCCGCCCGCGAGGTCGCGCACCACGGTTTCGGGCCCGCGGTGGGCCAGCGCTTCCTCCGTGGTGCCGACGGCGAGGATCCGGCCCTGCGCCACCGCGATCGCCTCGGCGAGCGGACGCGCCCGGTCGGCGGTGCGCACGAGCGCCCCGGTGAGGATGAGCTCCGCCGGCATCCCTCAGCGCTCCAGGGTGCGCGCCGGGTCGAACTCCGCCGGGTGGACGGTGTTCGACAGCAGGCGGCCGTGGGCGCCGAACGTGAAGTGCGTCTGGCCGGTGCCCGCCTCGTCGGTGCCGAACAGCACGCCGTACGAGCGCAGCGCCTTCAGGTCGCGGTGATCGGCGATGGTCACCGAGCCGCAGGGGATGACCTTCTCCCGCCACGCGAACACGTAGATGCCGGGCCGGATGCGCCACACCGAGTTCTCGTCGGTGTCGGCCAGCCCCTGCTCGGGGCCGGCGAGGCACTGCCAGGTGTACCAGTGCGGCGAGAGGTACAGGTGCTCGTAGGCGTGCTCGGCGGAGTAGACCCACAGCACCCGCCGGCCGATGAGCTCGGTCGTGGGCGACGGCGCCTCGCCGGACGCCTCGACGCCCTCGATGCGCGAGGGGGCGAACACGTGCCGCACCGCCGTCCTGCCCGGCGCCGGCGTGCCCAGCAGCGAGATCACGGCCAGCGCGTGGCCGCTGCGCAGGTCCAGGATGAGGGTCACGGCCTCCTCGGGCAGGTGCCCGTGGTGGAACTGGGCGTAGTAGAGGTCCTCGTCGACGAGGAACACCTCGCAGTCGTCCGTCTTGGCCGCCGCCGCGGTCGCATCGCCCTGGCCGGGCTCGTAGTCCCACGCGACCGTGCCGGGGGAGAAGGTGTGCGAGATGCGGGTGCCGCGGTCGTCGACGACGGTGATCGTGCGACCGACGAGGTCGGCCGTGGTCTCGGCCTTGCTGGCGTCGAAGCCGGGCGCGAGCCCGTCCAGGGGCAGCCAGGTGGAGGTGTCGGACAGGTTGATCTCGCTCATGGGCGGGAGTCTCCTCGGGTCGGGGGCGGGAGGGGAAGG
>JASGDW010000246.1:0-2749 GCA_047606965.1 Microbacterium sp. | reverse complement strand
GGGCGGCGCTCACGCGGTGTCGGCGGCGCGAGCCTCCCGGCCGGCGGCGAACCGGTCGAGGGCCCCGGTCGCGGCCAGCGCCCGCACGATCAGCCACGACACCAGCCCGCCGATCAGGATGCCGGAGACGATCGACGAGACGAAGTACACCGTCCGCGGGCCCAGGTCGTAGGCGGCGATCGACGAGAAGCTGGTGTCCAGGATCGCCGTCGACAGGCCCGCGAAGGCGCCCGAGACCAGCGCCCCCAGCAGCCGCCAGTTGGCGTAGAGCAGGAGGGCGAAGCCGATCTCGGCGCCGACGCCCTCGATCACGCCCCAGACGAAGGTGAGGAACCCCCACTGGGTGCCGACGGCCATGGAGACCACGGCCGCGACGATCTCGGTGTAGAGGGCGGCGCCCGGCTTTCGGACGACGAGGCCGCCGAGCACGCCGGCGAAGAGCCAGCCGCCCGAGAGCAGTCCCTCCAAGCCCGGCAGGAACGTCAGGCCGGTGCTCAGCGGCGTCCAGGCCTGGCCCCAGGCCCAGAAGATGACCCCCGCCGCGACGCCGATGACGCTCGCGACGACGATGTCGACGACCCGCCAGCGCACGCGCGCGGATCGGACGGATGGGGACGTGGACGTGTGCATCGATACTCCTTCCTGCGCCGGCATGACCCGGATCAGGTTCGACGGTCGAAGCGTGGATTCGCTTCCTCTCAGCCCGGCACACCGGACTCCCGTGGTTGTCGTGCCCGAGTATAGTCACGCGGCGCGATACCGTAGGCGGGTGAGGATGGAAGGCCCGCCGACGACGCTCCGGCTCGAGACGGGGCCCTTCACCCCGGCCAGCGCCGAGCTGCTCAGGCGCGCCCGGCGCCGCGCGAGGCGGCGGCGCCGTCTCTTCGTCCCCGCCGGTCTGATCCTGGCCCTCGTCCTCGTCTACTGCGGGACGACGCTGCTGTGGCCGCTGAACGCGGTCGCCCCGACCGTCACCGCGCTCGCCATCCAGCCGACCGCCGCGGCCGCCGCGTCGCCGGCCTGGCCGTCCGAGGGCAGCGCCGCCGTCGCGGTGGCGGGAGTCGGCGCCACCGCCGCGTCCACAAGCGAGGCGGCGTCCATGGCCAGCATCACCAAGATCGTCACGGCGCTGGTCGTGCTCGACCAGCTCCCGATGGAGCTGGGCGAGGACGGGACCACGTTCGAGTTCACCACGGCCGACCGCACCGCCTACTGGGCCGCCCTGGCCGCCGGCGAGTCCGCGCTGGACGTGCCCGTGGACGGCTCGCTGACCGAGTACCAGATGCTGCAGGGGATGCTGATCGGCTCCGCCTGCAACTACGCCGACCGGCTGGCCTCCGACATCTGGGGCACCGACGCCCTCTACGCGAGCGCCGCCACCAGCTGGCTGACGGCGCACGGCATCAGCGGCATCACGATCGTCGAGCCGAGCGGCATCGACTCGGGCAACACGGCGACCCCCGCCGCGCTCATCGCGCTCGGCGAGCTCGCGATGGCGGACCCGGTCATCGCCGAGATCGTCGGCACGACGTCCGTCGACCTGCCCGGCGTCGGCACCGTCACCAACACGAACACGCTGCTCGCCGACACCGGCGTCGTCGGCATCAAGACCGGCACCCTGGACACCTACGACCTGCTCGCCGCCGAGGACGTCACGATCAGCGACATCCCGGTGCGCATCTACGCCGCCGTGCTCGGGCAGGCCGACGACGACGCCCGCAACGCCGCCGTGCGCGCGCTGTTCGCCCAGACCGAGGCCGAGCTCGCACCGATCACCGCCGTGACGGCCGGCACCACGGTCGGAGAGGTCGACACCCGCTGGAGCGACCCCGTCCCCATCGTGACGACGTCGGATGCGGACGTCGTGCTGTGGAACGGCGCCACGGCCACCACGAGCGCGACCTTCGATCTGGGCGACTCCCGCGAGGACGGCGACCTCGTCGGCACGCTGACGGTGACCGGAGGGGCGAACGAGGTGAGCGTCGACGCCGTGCTCACGGTGGACATCACGGACCCCAGCCCCTGGTGGCGGCTGACGCACCCGCTGGAGCTGTTCGGACTGCTCTGACCGCGAGAACGGACGCGCCGCCCGGCGTCAGACGAAGCGGACCGCCTGGTCCAGCCGGGTGCGCAGGTCGAACACCTCGTTGCCGCCGATGTCGGGCACGCCCGGCACGCCGCGGCGCAGCACGGTCGACAGCGCCGAGCGGGCGGCGACGGCGACAGGCGTGCCCCGGACGCGGCCGAGCTCGGTGATCGCGGCGGGCACGTCCTCGTCGGGCAGCACCACGATCGCCCCGCCGAAGCGCACGCGCGCCGCGCGCGCGACGTGCCGCATCCCGCTCAGCAGCCGCGTGACCGGGGCGTCGGGCACGTGCGTGCCGGTGATCTCGCCGCGGCGGAACCCCACCGGGCCGCCGAAGTCCTCGCTCGAGACGCCGTACAGGCCGCTGGGCCCGAGCACGATGTGGTCGAGCTTGTGCTCGGGGTCGCCGTCGCGTGAGGCGACGACGTCGTGCCACACCGTGAACCCCATGCCGAGGTCGGCCACGGTGCGCGCGGTCGCCTCCTCTGCGAGCGCATCGGCCAGCAGGTGCCGCAGCTGCCGGGGAGCGGCGCGCAGCAACGCCGGGTCGTAGGGGTCGGCGAGATCCACGCCACGCCCGGCCCACTCCCGCATGAGGGTGAGATAGCGCTCCCGGCGCCAGCCGCCCGGATGCCCGGCGCTGCGGGCGCGGGGCCGCGTGTC
>JASGDW010000245.1:0-12785 GCA_047606965.1 Microbacterium sp. | reverse complement strand
GGTCCCCGCTCAGCCCGCCGCGACGGCCGCGGCCCAGAACCCCGCCCCGCGTGCGCCGCAGGCCCCCGTCTACCCGCCGCCCTATCCGGGCACTCACGCCGGTCAGGCGCCGGCCGCGCCGAAGGTGTCGTACGCCGCGCCCGGTCAGTCCTTCGGTCCCGCAGCCACGCCCGGGCAGACCGCGCCGACCCAGCCGCTGGCCGGTGCCCCGTCCTCTGCGCAGGTCTCGGCCGACGGGTCGTCGACCGCCGGCGCGACGGTCGTCGACACGAAGAAGAAGCCGAACGCGGGCCGGATCGCCGGGCTGCTGGTGGCGGCGGCGCTGGTGGGCGGGGCCGCCGGTCTCGGCGGCGCGTACGCGGGCGTCGGCATCTGGGGCCAGTCCACGACGACCACCGCCAGCGGCGGCACCGTGGTGACCGTCAACAACACCGACTCGGTCACCAACACGACGGCCGTCGCCGCCGAGGTCACCCCCTCGGTCGTGACGATCGACGTGAGCAGCTCCGACAGCAGCACCGCCGGCACCGGGTCGGGCGTCGTGCTCAGCGACGACGGCTACATCCTCACCAACACGCACGTCGTCACCCTCGACGGCGAGATCGCCGACCCGACGATCAGCGTGACGACCTCGGACGGCCGCATCTACAGCGCGAGCGTCGTCGGCACCGACCCGACCTACGACCTGGCCGTCATCAAGCTCGACGACGCGTCCGGGCTGACCCCGATCACCTGGGGCGACTCGACCCAGCTCAACGTGGGCGACCAGACGATCGCGGTCGGCGCGCCCCTCGGCCTGTCCAACACCGTCACGGAGGGCATCGTCAGCGCGTTGAACCGCTCGATCGAGATCACCTCCTCCGCGGCGCCGGACGACTCCAGCGACTCGAGCGAGTCCGACGACGGAGAGAGCCCGTTCTCCTTCGACTTCGGCCAGGAGGACGGCTCGTCCTCCTCGACGACGAGCGACACGATCAAGATCGCGGTCATCCAGACCGACGCGGCGATCAACCCCGGCAACTCGGGCGGTCCGCTGGTCGACTCCTCCGGCGACGTCATCGGCATCAACGTCGCGATCGCCTCTGCCAGCTCGTCCTCCACCGACGAGTCCGGCTCGATCGGCGTCGGCTTCGCCATCCCGTCGTCTGTGGCCGAGCGCGTGGCGCAGGAGCTCATCGACACCGGCACGGCCACGCACGGTCTGCTCGGCGCGTCGGTGCAGGACTCGACCTCGGTCGAGGGCGCGACGATCACCGGCGCGTACATCGTGGATGTGACCTCGGGCGCTGCGGCGGCCACCGCCGGCCTGCAGGAGGGCGATGTCGTCACGTCGTTCAACGGCGCGACCGTGACCGACGCCGTCGACCTGACCGCGCAGGTGCGCGCCGCGGCCGGCGGGTCCACCGCGACGCTGACCTACGTGCGCAACGGCCAGACCTACACCGCGACCGTCACCCTCGGCACGCTCGAGTAGCCGACGAGCGGCTCAGGATGCCGCCCCGCCGAATGCGGGGCGGCATCCGTGCGCGTGCCGTCAGAGGACGGTGACGATCGCGATCACGGCGACCACGGCGGAGACGAGCGCCAGCAGCAGCGCCGCGCCGATCAGCACGGCGTGGACGGTGTAGAAGGCGGTACGTCGCCCGGATCGGTCCCGTGCACGGGGGTCCCTCGCGATGCGCCGGAAGAACCGCGGCCACACGACCGCGTTGTAGACGGCGTTGAGCAGCAGCAGGAGGATCAGCGTCCAGGTCACGGCGTCGAGCCTAGTGGCGGCGCAGCCGCCGACCGATCGGCCGCGCCCCCGGCCGCGGCTCGAGCACCGACGGCAGGACGGGCGGCGCGGCGCCGAAGGCGCGTCGCGACGTCGTGACCACACGGCGGCCGAGCAGACGGTTCCCGGCCCCGCCGATCGCGGCTCCGACGCCGAACGGCAGGGCCTTCCCCAGCCACGACGCACCTCCGCGTGTCGCGAAGTGCCGCAGGGACGTCGCCTTCAGACGGTCCAGGAGCGGCCCGACCGCGGCGCGCGGGATCGTCTTGGCGATCATCTCGCCCCAGGAGGACTGGCGGCCGCCGCCGCGTGCGCGGGCCTGTCCGGCCAGCTGCGCCACGAGGTCTATGCCCTCCTGCCCGAGCATGAGGGTGAGCACCAGGGCCCGGGCGCGATCCGGATCCTCGACCGGGATGCCGTGCACCTCGGCGACCGACTGCGCGAACAGCGCGCTGGCCTCGAGGAACGCGACCGTCTCGGCGCCGCTGAGGGTCAGGGTCACCGCGGTGCCGATCCCCGGGATCACGGCGGTGGCGCCCACGGCGGCGCCGCTGGCGGTCACCGCGCTCAGATAGCGACGCTCGAGGATGCGGACGAGCTCGGACGTGCTCGCCTCCGGATGACGCAGCCGGATGCTGCGCAGGTGGGCGAGGACCGCAGGGCGCTGCAGGGCGAGCACACGGTCGAGCGCGCGCACCGCCAGCGGGTGCTCCCGGGATCCGGGCGGCGGGAGACCGCCGTCCCAGGGCGTGCCATCGGGCAGCGAATGGATGCGGTGCACCTTCTCGGCCATCCGCAGAGCGTAGCCCCGGACCGCCGGTCGGGCGCTGGACGTCGTCCGCGACACGCCCGGGTCGCACGGACGAGGTCTGAGGCAGCACCCAGCGAAGGCGCCGGCCGGGCTTGATACCGTTGACGGGTGACAGCCTCGCTGCCCGGTCCACACGACCGCTCCTCCGCCGCCGAGACGCCTGAGCCGGCGTCGACCGCGGGCGAGACCTCCACGCCTGCGCGCGGGCGGCGCCGCATCCTGCTGCCGCACCGCGCGCGCCGCAACCCGTCGCGTCAGCCACCGGCGCAGGTGCCGGAGGATCTGGTCATCCCGCCCCGCCCCCCGCTTCCGCCCGCCCTCCCGCCGCGGCCGCCGGAGGCGGTCGCCGACGAGCCCGAGTCCGGGTCGCAGCCGGAGGTCGTGCCGGAGTCGGAGGCTATGCCGGAATCTGAGCCAGAGCCGGAGGCCGTGTCCGAGCCGGAGCCGGAGTCTCTGCCGGAGGCCGACCCCGTGTCCGAGCCGGAGTCTCTGCCGGAGGTCGAGGCCGTGTCCGAGTCGGAGGTCGTGCCGGAGGCCGAGTCGGAGCCTCTGCCGGAGCCGGAGGCCGAGCCCGCGTCGGAGCCGGTTCCGTTGTCCGAGCCGGAGTCCTCGGCGCCGGCGCTCGACGTGCTGTGGGGGGAGGCCGCTGCGTCCCCGGATACGCCCGTCCTGGTGATCGAGGGCGTGAGCAAGCGCTTCGGCGACACCGTCGCGGTGGAGGATCTGACGCTGCGCGTCGAGCCTGGCACCTTCTTCGGCCTGGTCGGTCCGAACGGTGCCGGAAAGACCACCACGCTGTCGATGATCGCCGGGCTCCTGCGGGCCGACGGCGGCAGCATCCGGGTGCGTGGCGTGGATGTGCGGGCGCACGAGCGGGAGGCCAAGAGCCTGATCGGGGTGCTGCCGGACCGGTTGCGGACCTTCGACCGCCTCACCGGTCGGCAGCTGCTCAGCTACGCCGGCCTGCTCCGCGGGCTGTCCGGCGCGATCGTCGACGACCGTGTGGCCGCGCTGGCGGCGGCGCTGGATCTTGAGGAGGCGCTCGGCCGGGTGGTGTCGGACTACTCCGCGGGCATGACCAAGAAGCTCATGCTCGCGGCGGCGATGATCCACGCGCCGCGCCTGCTGGTGCTCGACGAGCCCTTCGAGGCCGTCGACCCGGCGTCCTCGGTCGTGATCCTCGACATCCTGCGCTCCTACGTCGCCGCGGGAGGCGCGGTCGTGCTCTCCAGCCACGGCATGGACCTCGTCGAACGTGTCTGCGACCGCGTCGCCGTCATCGCCGGCGGCCGGCTGCTGATCGAGGGCGCCGTGGGCGAGGTCCGCGGCGAGGGGACGCTCGAGGAGCGCTACCTGGAGCTGGTGGGCGCGGCGGGCGGCGGAGAGGGCCTGGAGTGGTTGCGCACGTTCTCCGACTGAGGCTCGCCCTTCTGATCGGCGCGGCGCGCCCCGGCGCGCGTGATCGGGCGCGGCACATCGCCGGCCTCGTGCTCGTGGTCGTCGGCGTCGCGGTGGCCCTGACCGGCCTGTTCTCGCTCGCGCACGCGTCGCCGACGGCGGTGTCGGTCGTGACGGTCGTCGGCGGGGCGGCCCTCACACTGGGGTCGATCGTCGCGCCGTCCATCACCGGAGACGCGGATCAACTCGATCCGCGTCGATTCGCGCCCTTCGGCGCGACGTCGCGCCCGCTCGCGGGCGCGACGCTGGCGGCGAGCCTGCTGGGCGTGCCGATGCTGGCGATGCTCGTGACCGCCGCCGGCCTCGCCGTGCTGTGGCTCCGACAGGGCGCGGGGATCGCGGCCGTCGGGGGGCCGCTGCTGGGCCTGGTCACCATCCTGCTGCTGGCGCGGCTGGCCGGCGCCCTGTCGGCATGGCTGCTGCGGGAACGCCGCTCACGGGAGCTGAGCGGCCTGTTCCTGCTCGTCGTGCTCGTCGTCGTGCTTCCCGTCGGCGTCTTCTTCGCATCGCTCGACTGGGGACGATCGGTGCCCTCGGCGCTCCTGGCGGCGGTGCGGGTCCTCTCGTTCACCCCGCTCGGCGCCGCATGGTCGCTGCCCGGCTATGCCGAGTCGGGCGACCCGACGGGGTGGATCGCCCTCGGGGTGGCGCTGCTCGGCATCGCCGCACTGACGATCGCCTGGTACGCCCTCGTCGCACGGATGCTGCACGCCGCTGGCCGGCCGGCGGCGACGCGCCCGCGCGGGATGTCCTGGTTCGCCGTCATGCCGTCCACTCCGGGCGGCGCGATCGCCGCCCGGAGCCTCATCTACTGGACGCACGACAGTCGATACCGGGTGAACGTGGTCATCGTGCCGGTGGCCGGCCTCGCGATCGTCCCGCCGCTGCTGATCGCCGGCGTCCCCGGGGAGGTCGTCGCCCTGGTGCCACTGGCGGTGATCGCCCTGTTCTTCGGCTGGCTGCCCCACAACGATCTCGCCTACGACTCCACCGCGCTGTGGCTGCACGTCGCGGCGGGTGTCCGCGGCTTCTCGGATCGTGCCGGCCGCCTCCTGCCGATCCTGCTCGTCGGCATCCCCGTGCTCGCCGTCGGCGTCCCGCTGTCCGTCGCGATCAGCGGACGATGGGCGTACGCGCCCGCGCTCATCGGCGTCTGCGCGAGCCTGTTCCTCGCCGGTCTCGGGCTCAGCTCGATCGCCTCCGCCGCCGCCCCCTACCCCGTGAGCCGGCCGGGGGACAGCCCGTTCCAGCAGCCGGTGCGCACGAGCGGGGCCGGCATCCTGTCCCAGACCCTGGTGATGACCGGCGCCCTCGTCACGAGCGGCCCGGCGCTGTGGTGGGGTGTGCGGGCCGTGACGGTCGATCCGGGGTACGGCACGTTCGCGCTGGCGGCGGGACTGGGCTCCGGACTGCTCGTGCTGGGGATCGGCCTGGCGGTCGGCTCGGCGGTGTTCGAGCATCGCGGAAGCGCCCTGATGGAGTTCGCCGAGACGACCGCCTGAGCGGGCCGCCGGGTAGAATCGGGCACCATGAGCACGCCCTCAGACCGCCCGGATGCCGGCGGCACGACGACCCTCGACCGCGAGCTCGAGGAGCTCATCCGTGAGGAGAACATCGAGCCGGGCGACCATGAGCGCTTCTCGCACTACGTGCAGAAGGAGAAGATCCTCGAGTCCGCGCTGACGGGCAAACCGGTGCGCGCGCTGTGCGGCAAGAAATGGACGCCGGGCCGCGACCCGGAGAAGTTCCCGGTCTGCCCCACCTGCAAGGAGATCTACGAGTCGCTGCGCGGCTGATCCTCACACGTAGAGGGTCGGGATGGCCGGGTCGGAGCGGGTGAGCCCGAGCGCCGCGGCCGGCAGCTCCGCCCGCACCGCGGCGTGATGCGCGCGTGCGGCGGCCACGCCGTCCGGCCCCTCGAAAGCGGCCTCGGGTCTCCCGGCCACGACCAGCCGCGTCTGCAGCGGGCGCGCCTCCGGGTGCTGTGCGGGCACGTCCGGCTCGTCGTATCCCGCCGCGGCGGCGACGATCTCGGCATCCGCCACCCCTTCGTCCAGCCGCCGGAAGGCCGTCTTGCGCCCGCCCCTGGACCGCTTGTCGGCGGATGCCTTCGCGACGCTCGTCCAGGAGCCGTCGGCATCCTGCCGGGCGACGAGCTTGTACACCATGCCCGCCGTCGGCGTCCCGGAGCCGGTGACCACCGAGGTGCCCACGCCGTAGGCGTCGACGGGCGCCGAGGCGAGCGCGGCGACGGCGAACTCGTCGAGATCGCTCGTGACGGTTATGCGCGTCCCGGTCGCACCCAGCGCGTCCAGCTGCGCGCGCACGGCCCGCGCGACCACAGGCAGGTCGCCGGAGTCGATGCGCACCCCGCCCAGGCGCGGGCCGGCAACGCGGATGGCGGTCTCGACGCCGTGCGCGATGTCGTAGGTGTCCACGAGCAGCGTCGTGTCGAGCCCGAGGGCCGCGATCTGGGCGCGGAAGGCCTCCTCCTCGGTGTCGTGCAGCAGCGTCCAGGCGTGCGCGGCGGTGCCCATCGTCGGCACGCCCCAGACCCGCCCGGCCTCCAGATTGCTCGTGGTGGCGAAGCCGGCGATGTGCGCGGCGCGGGCCGCGGCCACTGCGGAACGCTCGCCGGCGCGGCGCGAGCCCATCTCCGCGAGCGGACGGGGCCCGGCCGCGATGCTCATGCGGGCCGCCGCCGTCGCCACCGCCGAGTCGTGGTTGAGCACGCTGAGGGCGAGCGTCTCCAGCAGGACCGCCTCCGCGAACGCGCCCGTCACCGTCAGCACGGGGGAGCCGGGGAAGAACAGCTCGCCCTCCCGGTAGCCGGTGATCGACCCGCGGAAGCGGAAGTCCTCGAGGAACGCGACGGTCGCGGCGTCCACCACCCGCTCGTCGCGCAGGAACCGCAGCTCGTCGTCGCCGAAGCGGAACTCGCGCAGCAACGACAGGAAGCGTCCGGTGCCCGCGACCACCCCGAAGCGGCGACCGCCGTCCAGGCGCCGGGCGAACAGCTCGAACACGCAGGGCCGGCTCGCGGTGCCGTCCCGCAACGCCGCCTCGAGCATCGTCAGTTCGTAGCGGTCGGTCAGCAGCGCCGTGCTCATGCCGGTCACTCTATCCAGCCACCGCGTAGGCTTGACGATCGTGGACGACGCGCCGATCGGGATCTTCGACTCCGGGGTGGGCGGGCTCACGGTGGCGCGGTCGATCTCGCAGCTGCTGCCCCGCGAGTCGCTGCTGTACATCGGCGACACTGCCCGGTCGCCGTACGGCCCGAAGCCCATCGCCGAGGTGCGGCGGTACTCGCTCGAGATCCTCGACACGCTGGTCGAGCAGGGCGTGAAGATGCTCGTGATCGCCTGCAACACGGCATCCGCGGCCATGCTGCGTGACGCCCGCGAACGCTACGACGTGCCGGTCGTGGAGGTCATCGGCCCCGCCGTGCGCACCGCGATGTCGACGACCCGCAACGGCCGGATCGGGGTCATCGGCACCGCCGGCACGATCGGTTCGGGCGCCTACCAGGACATGTTGGAGGTCAACGCGAACCTGACCGTGCTCGCACGGGCCTGCCCGCGGTTCGTCGACTTCGTCGAGGCGGGTGTCACCGACTCGCCGGAGGTGCTGGCCGTGGCCGAGGAGTACCTGGCGCCGCTGCGGCATGCAGGCGTCGACACCGTCGTGCTCGGCTGCACGCACTACCCGTTCCTGGAGGGGGCGATCAGCTATGTGCTGGGGGAGGGGGTCAGCCTGGTCTCCAGCGACACCGAGACCGCGAAGGACGTCTACCGGCAGCTGGTCTCACGCGACCTGCTCGCAGGTCACGACGCCGTCGCCCGTCACGTCTACGAGGCCACCGGCTCCTCCGCCGACGACTTCATCCGGCTCGCCCACCGGCTGATGGGGCGCGAGGTGCGCACCGTGCAGCTCGTGCAGACCGGAGCGATCGACCTGCCCCGCTGACCTGCGACCCCTGACGCCTGCGCTCCGACCCGCCCGCCACATCCCCCTATGTCCCAGTTTGGCGCGGTAAGGGCATCCCATACCGCGCCAAACTGGGACATGTACCACGCCGAACTGGGACACACCCGACCTCCGGAGGAGAGACAATGACTGATGCCGTCCGTGCCGATGGGCGCACCACCGACCAGCTGCGCCCCGTCGCGATCGAACGGGGCTGGTCGAGCCAGGCAGAGGGCTCGGCGCTGATCTCCTTCGGCGGCACGAGGGTGCTGTGCACGGCATCCTTCACGAACGGCGTGCCCCGGTGGCTCACCGGCAAGGGCAAGGGCTGGGTCACCGCCGAGTACGCGATGCTGCCGCGAGCCACGAACAGCCGCAACGACCGGGAGTCGGTCAAGGGCCGGATCGGCGGCCGCACGCACGAGATCTCACGGCTCATCGGCCGGGCGCTGCGGGCCGTCGTCGACACCAAGGCGCTGGGTGAGAACACGATCGTCATCGACTGCGACGTGCTGCAGGCCGATGGCGGAACCCGCACGGCCGCGATCACGGGTTCCTACGTCGCCCTCGCCGACGCGATCGCGTGGGGGCGCGAGAAGGGCTTCGTCGCGAAGCGGTCGACCCCTCTGATCGACTCGGTCTCGGCGGTGTCCGTCGGGATCGTCGACGGGGAGCCGATGCTCGACCTCGCCTACGTCGAGGACGTGCGCGCCGAGACGGACATGAACGTCGTCGTCACCGGCCGCGGCCTGTTCGTCGAGGTGCAGGGCACCGCGGAGGGCGCGCCGTTCGACAAGACCGAGCTCGACGCGCTGCTCGCTCTCGGAGTGGCCGGCTGCGAGCGGCTGCGAGAGATCCAGACCGCCGTCCTCGCGGAGCACTGATGGCGCGGATCGTCCTGGCCACGCACAATCCGCACAAGGTCGAGGAGTTCGCTCAGATCGTGGCCGCCGCCCGCAGCGACCTCGAGGTCGTCGGGTACGACGGCCCCGAGCCCGTGGAGGACGGAGTCACCTTCGCGGCGAACGCGCTGATCAAGGCGCGCGCGGCCCGCGCACACACCGGGCTGCCGGCGCTGGCCGACGACTCCGGCATCTGCGTGGACGTGCTCGGAGGCGCGCCGGGCGTGTTCTCGGCGTACTGGGCCGGGCATCGCAAGGACGCCCGGGCCAACCTGGACCTGCTCCTGGACCAGCTCTCCGACATCGCCGACCCGTACCGCACCGCGCGGTTCGTCTCCACGATCGCGCTCGCGCGTCCGGACGGCGGCGAGGACGTGGTCGAGGGGGTCTGGCCGGGCCGGCTCGCCGTCGGCGCCTCCGGGGCGGGCGGGTTCGGCTACGACCCGATCTTCATCCCCGACGGCCAGCCGGCGAACGCCGAGCGCACGGTGGCCGCGTGGACGGCGGCCGAGAAGAACGCCGACTCGCACCGGGCCCGGGCCTTCCACGCGCTGCTGCCGCTGCTGCGCGGGCTCTGACGGAGAACGGGTCTCATTCCCGACTGGGGCGTGCGGCGGCGCCCGGCCGGACGCAGGCAATACCCTGGCATGATGCACGATCACGCGCCGGCGCCGGGCATCCGCGGCGCCGGCAGCCGGCGGCTGCTGACGATCTCGCTGTGCCTGACCTCGCTCGTGTTCGTCGTGCAGGTGGCCGGGGCGATCCTGTCCGGGTCGCTGGCCCTGCTGGCCGACGCGGTGCACATGCTGATGGATGCCGCCGCGCTGGTCATCGCGCTGATCGCGGGAGCGGTGGCGGCCCGGCCGGCGGACGACCGTCGCACGTTCGGCTATCAGCGCGCCGAGGTGTTCGGCGCGCTCGTGAACGGGATCCTCCTGCTCGTCCTGTCGCTGTGGATCGCGATCGAGGCCGTGGCGCGCCTGCTGCATCCCGACCAGACGCGCGTCGCGGGTGCTCTGATGCTGACCGTCGCCGCCCTCGGGCTGCTCGCAAACGCGGCCGCCATGTGGCTGCTGGGCGCGGCCCAGCGCACGAGCATCAACGTGCGCGGCGCGTACATCGAGGTGTTGGGCGACCTGCTGGGGTCCGCGGCGGTCATCGTCGCGGCGATCGTGATCCTGGCCACGGGGTGGATGTCGGCCGACGCCGTCGTGTCGCTGCTCATCGCGGCGATGATCGTCCCGCGCGCGATCGGCCTGCTGCGCGAGGTGCTCGGCGTGCTCAGCGAAGCGACGCCCACGGGCATGCAGGTGGAGGAGATCCGTCGTCACATCCTCGATACGCCCGGCGTCGTCGCGGTGCACGACCTGCACGTGTGGCAGCTCACGCGCGGCGCGCCGGTGTTCACGGCGCACGTCGTGGTCGCCGAGGAGGTGTTCGGTGCCGGCCGGGTCGGCGACGTCCTCGCCGACCTGCAGGGCTGCCTGTCGACGCACTTCGACGTGGAGCACTCGACCTTCCAGCTCGAGCACGCCGGACACGTCGAGCACGACGCGCACGAGTGAGCCCGCTCCCGCGCCGCCGCCCCGCCCACGGCGGACACGACCTCTGCGAGGACGTGCCGGCCGCGGTCAGTCGCGCGGCGCGGCCGCGTCCTTCTTCGCCTTCGCCCGCTCGCGCAGGTAGTGCCAGACGGTGCCTCCGAAGGTCACGACGACCACGGCGAGCAGGATGACGTCGATGTACGAGGTCACGAAGTCCGCCACCCAGGGGATATACGCGATCGCGTAGCCGAGGAGGGTCAGCCCGAAGCCCCACAGCATGGCGCCGACGAGGTTGTAGAGGGTGTACTTGCGCCACGGCATGTGACCGACGCCGGCGGCGACCGGGGCGAAGGTGCGCACGATCGGCACGAAGCGGGCGAGGATCACCGTGATGCCGCCGAAGCGTTCGAAGAAGGCGTTGGTGCGCGCGACGTTCTTCGTGCTGAACAGGCCGGACTCCTTGCGCTCGAAGATCGCGGGGCCGGCCTTGTGGCCGATGTAGTAGCCGACCTCGCCACCCACGAACGCGGCGAGCGCGATCAGCAGCGCCACGGCCCAGATGTTCAGGCCGAACACGTCGTTGGTGTGGGTGAGCAGGCCGGCGATGATCAGCAGGGTGTCGCCGGGCAGGACGAAGCCGATGAGCAGACCCGTCTCGGCGAAGATGATGAGGCACACGATCAGCAGGGCCCAGTGTCCGGCGGCGTCGATGATGGTGGCCGGGTCCAACCAGGGCAGCAGGCCGAGAGTGTGCACGTGGGATTCCCGTCGTTGGTGTCGGTGGCGGGGAGAGGGGGTGTCGCCGTGCGGAAGGGGGGAGTCGAACCCCCACGCCCGAGGGCACAGGAACCTAAATCCTGCGTGTCTGCCGGTTTCACCACTCCCGCGTGTGATCAGTCTATCCAGCGGTGCTGCGCCGGGCTGGGAACCGACCGACCGGGTGCGGGCTGTGGATAACTCCTGCGCCGAGCGCGTGAGCGTTGCCAGGATGCGGGGCATGCCGCCCGCCGCCGTCACCGCGCCCGCCGTGCTGACCGAGCGCGTGCGCGAACGGCTGCGGCGGGACGGCACGGATCCGACACGCGACCCGGAGACGGCGGCTCGGGTGGTGCGTGCCGAGCTGCAACGGCACAACGACACCGCGCTCGCACGCGGCGGCGCGACGATCGACGATGAGGCGGGGTGCGTGCGCGACGTGCTCGCCGCCGTCGGCGGCTACGGCCCGCTGCAGCCCTATCTCGACGACCCGACGATCGAGGAGATCTGGCTCAACGGCCCCGACCGGGTCTACGCCGCCCGCTCGGGCATGCGCGAGCGGCTGCCGCTGTCCCTGTCCGACACCGTGGTGTCGGATCTGGTGGAACGGATGCTGCACGCCACCGGTCGTCGTGTCGACCTGTCCCAGCCGTTCGTCGACGCCTCGCTGCCGGACGGGTCGCGGCTCCACGTCGTCATCACGGGCATCACCCGCCGGCACTGGGCGGTCAACATCCGCAAGTTCCTGCCGGCCTACCGCACCCTCGATCAGCTCGTCGACGCCGGGTCGATGCCGGCCGCGGCCGCCGCGACGCTGGCTGAGGCGATGCGCGCCGGGAGCAGCGTCCTGGTCTCCGGCGCGACCCACGCCGGCAAGACGACGTTGCTGGCCGCCCTGATCGACGCCTGCGCGGCGGCGCAGCGCATCGTCACCGTCGAGGAGACGTTCGAGCTCGCTGTCGACGCGCCCGACATCGTCGCCCTGCAGGGCCGGCAGCCGAGCCTGGAGGGCACCGGGGAGGTCACGCTGCGACGTCTCGTGAAGGAGGCGCTGCGGATGCGTCCGGACCGTATCGTGGTCGGCGAGGTGCGGGACGCCGAGGCGCTCGACCTCCTGCTCGCGCTGAACACGGGCGTGCCCTGCGCCGCGTCCATTCATGCCAACAGCGCTGATGACGCGCTCGTCAAGCTCGCGGCGCTGCCGCTGCTGGCGGGCCGCAACATCGATCGCGAGTTCGTGGTGCCGGCCATCGCGGCCGGCGTGGACCTCGTGGCGCACTGCGCCATGGGCCCCGACGGGCGGCGGCGGGTCGTGGAGATCGCCACCGTGACCGGCGAGGTCGACGCGGGCCGGGTCGTCACCCGGCCGCTGCTGCGTTGGCGGGCGCCGTGACGCTCCTGTGGGGCGGGGTGCTGGCCGTGGGACTCCTGCTGGTCGCCTCGCCCTGGCTGTGGCCGAAGGGGCGACGACCGGTCGCCGCGCGGCCGGCGGCATCGGGCCTGGCCGCGCTGCTCGCGGCGGCCGGTCTCGCGCACCGCCCTCCGTCGACGGTCGTGGTCGCCGGGGCGGG
>JASGDW010000244.1:0-3322 GCA_047606965.1 Microbacterium sp. | reverse complement strand
GCGGGTCGAGCGGCCAGGACAGCATCCGCCCCCGACCGTCGAAGGGGTTCTCCCCCGCCTCGGGGACCGGCAGCGGCACGCCGAGCGAGGCCGCGGTCTCGACGAGGTAACGGCTCGCCTCACGCGGCCGGCGCCCGCCCGCCCATGCCGACGCCGTCAGCAGCAGCCGTTCGCGTGCCCGCGTGATCGCGACGTAGGCGAGGCGGCGCTCCTCCTCCCCCGCGCGGTCGCGGTTGCGCTCCTTGTAGGCCTCGATCGCGTCGCGCAGCTCCTGCTGGGTCGTCGCCGCGGCGTGGTCGAGGGCGGGCAGCCAGGCCGCGTCGCCGCGGAAGGGCGTCGGCAGCACGCCGAACGACAGCCAGCCCTTGGCGTCGCGGGTCGCGGCCGGCAGCTCGTCCTCGACGAGCCGGACGACCGCGACGGCGTCCCATTCCAGCCCCTTCGAGCCGTGGATCGTCAGCAGCTGCACGACGTCCGGCTCGGGCGGCTCGGTCCGCGGCGCGAACTCGTCGACCTCCTCCGCGTGGTCGAGCCATGCCAGCAGGCTCGGCAGGGTGCCGTGTTCGTCGGCGGCGAGGAAGCCCGCCACCTCGTCGACGAAGGCCCGCAGCTGGGCTGCGGCGACCCGCGACGGCCCGCGGCTCTCGTTGGCGGCGAGCTCGACGTCCAGGCGCAGCTCGGCCGCGGCGAGGCGCACGAGCTCGGGGACCGGCATGCCGGCCGAGCGCCGCAGGCCCGCGAACACCCCGGCCGCCTCCCGCAGCCGTGCCAGGCCCTCCTCGCTGAAGCCGGCGGCCGCGACGCGCCCGTCGCCGGAGCGGGCCAGCGCGTCCAGCGCGTCGACCAGGGACGCCGCCTCGCTCCCCGGGCCGCCCGCCAGGAGCCGGGCCAGGCGTCCGAGCGCGCTCAGGTCGGGCAGTCCGATCGCCCAGCGGGGACCGGCCAGCAGCCGAATCAGGGCGGAGCCGGCGCCCGGATCGGCGATCACGCGCAGCACGCTGACCACGTCCACGACCTCGGGCGTGGTCAGCAGCCCGCCGAGCCCGAGCATCCGATGCGGCACTCCGGCGCGTCCGAGCGCCTCGGCGAAGCGCTCCATGTGCCGTTTGCTGCGCAGCAGCACGGCGCCCGTGGTCGCGGCGGGGGCGCGCGCTGCCCGCACGGCGCGGAACCATTCCGCGACGCGCGCGGCCTCGGCGTCCACGTCGCGCTCCACGACGATCTCGACCATGCCGCCCGGCGCGTCCGGGCGCGGCACGAGCTCGCCCACCGGCACCGGCGAGGTCGCCGCCAGCGGCGCGCGCACGGCGCCCGCGGCGGTCAGGACATCGCGGGCGTTGCGCCAGCTCACCAGCAGCGAGAACCGCGACGCGCCGCCTTCGGGGGCGAAGGCAGCGTCGAATCCGCCGAGGTTGCCGGCGCTGGCGCCGCGCCAGCCGTAGATCGACTGGTGCGGGTCGCCGACCGCCATCACCGGCGTGCCGGCGAACACCCCGGCCAGCAGGTCGGTCTGCACGACGGAGGTGTCCTGGTACTCGTCCAACAGCACGATCCGGTGGCGTTCGCGCAGGCCTTCGGCCACGAGCGGATCGGCGCGCACGGCAGCGAGGGCCCCGGCGACCTGGTCGGAGAAGTCGACGAGGCCCGCTCGGCGCTTTCGGCGGTCGTACTCCCGCGCGAACGCGGTCAGCAGCGGCAGGGAGGCCACGCGGTCGGCGGCCTCGGCCACGGCGCCGAGCACGGGGAACCGCTTGTTCACCGACGGCAGCTCCCTCACCGCGGCGAACCGGGCGCCGAACCGGTCGACCGCGTCGAGGTCGGCGAGGTTGTCGGCGCCGTCGCGCGCGATGCGCAGGGCCGCGTCCACGAGCTGGCGCACCGACTCGGTGCGCAGCTCCAGCCGCGGGTCGTCGGAGTCGAGCACCACCCGGCGCATCAGCAGCCACGCGGCGGACTCGCTGAGCACCTGCGCCTCCGGGTCGCGGCCGAGCCGCACCGCGTTCTCGCGCAGGATGCCGTCGGCGAAGGCGTTGTACGTGGACACGACCGGCCGCTCGAGCAGGTCGTCGGCCGTGGTGCCCGCCGTCGCCGCCCCCGCCAACGCCTCCAGCGCCCGATGACGCGCGGTCTCATCGCCTGCGCGCTCGGCCTGCCCGAAGACGACCAGCGCCCCCCGCGCGTGCAGCGCATCGAGGTCGGCGACCAGTCCCCGGCGCTCGAACTCGGCCAGCCGGGCGAGCCGCCGGGTGATGCGCTCCGCCAGCTCGCCGGCGGCTTTCCGGGTGAAGGTGAGCCCGAGGATCTCCTCCCGGCGCGCCAGGCCGTTCGCGACCAGCCAGACCACGCGGCCGGCCATCGTCTCGGTCTTGCCGCTGCCAGCGCCGGCGACCACGAGGGCCGGTGCGAGCGGCGCCTCGATGACGGCGGCCTGCTCGGGCGTGGGCGGGAACTGGCCGAGCGCGGCGGCGACGGCCGCGGCGGACACGATCACCCTGCGCTCACCGCCCCGACGGTGTGGATGCGGCACAGCCCGTGAGCGTGCTCGTCGCGGCAGTGGGTCTCCACCGGCGCGAGGAAGCTGATGCCGGTCATGACGGCCGCCGCGTCCCGGACCCGGTCGAGGAAGCCCTCCACCTCGACCGGGGTGAACGGCCGCTGCCGCGGCTCGGCATGGGCGGCCTTGCCCGGTCGCAGCACGACCAGCTTCGCTCCCCCGCCGGGAAGGCCCGCGGTCTCCGGCAGCGCGCCGACCAGGTGCGCCACCTGATAGGCGGCGAGCTGCGGATGGTCGACCACGGCGGCGTCGGTCGTCGGCTCGTACCGCCCGGTCTTCAGGTCGACGATCACGATCTCGCCGGACGGCGTCTGCTCGACCCGGTCGATGTAGCCGCTGAGGATCGCGCTGCCGCGCTCCAGCGGCACCGGCACCTCGAAGTGCGGCTCGGCCTCCCGGAGCACGACGCCCTCGGCCGCGCTGCGGCGCAGGTAGCCGTGCAGCTGCGCGATCATCGCCCGCGCCCGGCGCCGTTCGGCGCTCGCCCGCCACGGAGCGTCGAACTCGAGCTGTGCCCAACGGTCCTCGACGACCTGCCAGAGCGCCTCCTCGTCGGCGGCGGCGGTCTCCAGCGCCGCGTGCACGAGGGTTCCCAGGCCCGCTGCCACCGTGCCGGCGTCACCGCCGAGGTCGCCGATCACCCAGTCGAGCTCGCACTGCGCGATCTGGTGCAGCTTCGAGGGCGAGACGCGCACCGGCGTCGTCTCGGCGTCGTGCGCGGGCCCCGTCGCGCTGGGGCCTGCGACGCCGTACCACTGCTCCGGCGCG
>JASGDW010000243.1:0-2610 GCA_047606965.1 Microbacterium sp. | reverse complement strand
GACGTCCCCTCCCCGGCGCCGACCGAGTACCCCGTCGTCGAACGCGACGACAGCGTGCTGCGCGCGTATCGGGACGACGTGCTCGCGCACCTCGGCAACCCCCTGATCGACGTCCGATCCCCCGAGGAGTACAACGGCTCGCGCACCTCCGCGCCGGCCTACCCGGAGGAGGGCGCGTTGCGGGCGGGCCACATCCCCTCCGCGCAGAGCGTGCCGTGGGCGCGGGCCGTGGCCGACGACGGCACCTTCAAGCCGCGCGCCGAGCTGGACGCGATCTACCGCGGCGAGGCGGGCCTGCGAGACGGCGACAAGGTCGTGGCCTACTGCCGCATCGGCGAGCGCTCCAGCCACACCTGGTTCGTGCTGCAGCACCTGCTCGGGTTCGAGAACGTGCGCAACTACGACGGCTCCTGGACCGAGTGGGGCAGCTCGGTGCGCGTCCCGATCGTGACCGGCGCCGAGCCCGGCGAGGTGCCGGCTCGCTGATCCGATGGGAGGATGGAGTCGATGAGCGACTCCTCCCTCCCCCCGGTCCTCGCCGAGATCCGCGACGAGTTCCTCGAGCTCGACGAGCCCGAGCGGCTGCAGTTGCTGCTGGAGTTCTCACGCGAGCTCCCCGAGATGCCGGCGGTGTACGCCGACCATCCCGAGGCCTGCGAGCGGGTCGCGGAGTGCCAGTCCCCCGTGTTCATCGTCGTGGACGTCGCGGACGGCGTCGTCACGATGCACGCCTCGGCCCCGCCGGAGGCGCCGACCACGCGGGGGTTCGCGAGCATCCTCGCGCAGGGGATCTCCGGGCTGCGGGTCGCCGAGGTGCTGGCGATCCCGGACGACTATCCGCAGAGCATCGGCCTGACCCGCGCGGTCTCGCCGTTGCGGATCGCGGGGATGACCGGGATGCTGCTGCGCGCCAAGCGGCAGGTGCGCGAGAAGAGCGGCACCTGAGTCAGCGGACGGCGATGCCCTGATCGGCCAGCCAGCTCGTGATCACGTCGTTCCAGCGACTCTGGTCGTAGTTCCAGAGCTTGGTGTGACGGGCGCCGGTGAACGTCTCCATCCGCACCAGATCGGGCCTGGCCTCCGCGAGGACGTGCGAGGCGTCCGCCGGCACGAACCCGTCGTCGTCACTGTGGAGCAGCAGGATCGGCACCCGCAGCTCGTCGGCACGAGCGGCGATGTCGAGCTTGTCGAACGGGATGGGTGCTCCGCCGCCGGTGAACATCGCCCCCCACTCGCTGGCCAGCGTCCGCAGCGCGAGGGAGGCCAGCGGCCGCGGCAGCCCCATCTGGTGGGCCTGGTATCCCAGCACGACGCGCCAGTCCACGACCGGCGAGTCCAGGACGATGCCGACGATCCGGTCGCGATGGGCGGAGTTCAGCGCGAGCTGCAGGCAGATCGCACCGCCCATGGACCATCCCATGAGCAGGATGCGGCGCGCTCCACGACGGCGCGCGAACCCGACCGCGGCGTCCACATCGCGCCACTCGGTCGCCCCCAGCCCGTAGGTGCCGCTGCGGCTGCGCGGCGCCTCGGCGTCGTTGCGGTACGAGACCACCATCGTCGTCAGCCCGAGGGAGTGCAGCAGCGGCACCGCGCGCAGGCACTCGGCGCGGGTCGTGCCGCGGCCGTGCACCTGGATGCACCAGACGTCCCCGTCCGCGGGGAACACCCAGGCCGGGCAGGGGCCGACGGCGGAACCCACCAGGTGCGAGGTGAAGGGCAGGTGCAACTGCTCGGGACGGTCGTAGTACCACCCGCTGAACGCCGCGTCGGCGCCCAGCTTCGCGCGGCCGTCCACATGCGTCAGCAGCTTGCGGGTGACGGCGTCGTCGTCCTCGTGGAGCACGCTGCCGAGCTTGACGTAGTCCTCGCTGCCCCGCGTGAACAGGCCGTACCGGCCTGGGAGCTCCGTGTCGGGTGTGCGGGACAGGCTGATCGTCTGCGCGGCGGTGTCGAGGCCGAGGATGCGGGTGTCGGCGCGACGCGCGGCCGGCGTGATCACGAGCCGCGCGACGCGCAGCGCCGCCCCGAACCAGACGACGCCGATCACGCCGAGGCTCGCGGCGATCGCCGTGAGGGCGGAGAGGACGCCGGCCCGCGCCGGGGTGGATGCGCCGAGACCGGCGGCGCGCCTGGGGGCCTTCATCGAGGCATCACTCTAGTCTGTCGCCGTGGCATCCCACCGTCCTGAGTCGTCCGGCTTCGCCGACGTCATCGCGGCAGCCCGGGAGCTGCAGTTCCGTGACGACCTGCGCGTGCACGAGATCCCCGCCCCCTCCGCGCTGGCACCGGACGCGTTCGCGCTCGCGGCGGACATCCGCCCGGACGGGGGGGCCGCGTCCGAGCACGGCACCGGGCGACTCGTGCTGCTGCACGACGCGGACGAGCCGGAGGCGTGGGACGGGCCGTGGCGGATCGTCTGCTTCGCACAGGCGCCGCTCGAGCCCGAGATCGGCACCGACCCGCTGGTCGCGGAGGTCGCGTGGTCCTGGCTCGTGGATGCGCTCGACTCCCGCGGCGCCGAATACCACGCGATCTCCGGCACGTCCACCAAGACGCTGTCCACCGGCTTCGGAGGGCTCGCGGCCGACGGCGACGGCGCGCAGATCG
>JASGDW010000242.1:0-8219 GCA_047606965.1 Microbacterium sp. | reverse complement strand
GCTCGCGGTGCTGCGCTTCAACACCCGGGGCACGACGAGCCCGCGGGGCACGAGCGAGGGCCGGTTCGACGGCGGCGTCGGCGAGAGGCACGACGTCGCGGCCGCGATGGCCTTCGTCCGTGACCGCGGCCTGCCGCAGCCGTGGCTGCTGGGCTGGTCGTTCGGGACCGAGCTGGCGCTGAAGTACGGGCGGGCGCACGACATCGTCGGCGCGATCCTGCTGTCGCCGCCCCTGCATCGCGCCACGACCGAGGAGGTCGCCGCCTGGTCCGGCGATCCGCGTCGCCTGATCGTCGTCGTTCCCGAGCTCGACGACTACCTGCGGCCCGCGGAGGCGGCGGAGCGCTTCGCGAGCGTGCCGGAGGCGACGCTCATCCCGGTCGCGGGGGGCAGGCACCTGTGGGTGGGTGAGACCCAGACCCGGCGCGTGCTCGAGGAGATCGTCCGTGCCGTCAATCCGGCCGCGCTGCCGCTGCCGGACGCGTGGGCGCATTGAGCGCGGACGGCGTCAGCGTTCGTTCTGCCGGGGGATGACGACCTGGCGGTACAGGATCAGGATGCTCGCCGCCACGGGGATCGCCACCACGGCCCCCAGCAGTCCCAGCAGCGACCCGCCGGCGAGGGCCGCGATGACGACCACGGCGCCGGGCACGGAGACCGCGCGGTTCATGATCCGCGGCGAGACGACATAGGCCTCGACCTGCATGTAGACGACGTAGTAGATCGCTGCGGTCAGCGCCGTCGCAGGCGACCCCAGGCCCGGGATGAGACAGGTCAGCACGATGATCGTCGATCCGATCAGGGTGCCCACGAGCGGGATGAGCGAGAAGAAGAAGGCGATCACGGCGAGCACGGCGGGGAACGGCGCCTGGATGATGGTCAGGAATATCGCGCTCAGGACGCCGTTGATCAGTCCGAGTCCGACCTGGCCCATGACGTAGTAGCCGACCGAGTCGGTGATCTGCTCGGACAGGTCGATGAAGCGCTCTCGCCGGGAGGCGGGCACCAGGCTGTAGACGGCCGATTTCAGCGACGGCGTCGAGGCCGTGAAGTAGATCGTGAGGACGAGCACGATGACCACGCCGGTGACGCCGGACAGGAGCGAGGCGCTGAACGAGAGCAGCTCCTCGCCGATCGATCCGTAGTCGAGCGTCTGCACCCAGTTCTGCACGTAGGTGAACGCCTCCTCGACGTCGAGGTCGGGGAAGGTCGTCTCCAGCCAGTTCCGCACATCCGTCAGCCAGGTGCCCTGCTGGATGATGTCGACGATCGCCGTCACCAGCTGCGTGATCTGGTTCACGATGATCGGCACGATCATCATGACGATCCCGCCGAACACCGCGAGCACGATGAGGATGGTCACCAGCACCGCCGCCCACCGCCGCAGGTGCCGCCGCTCGAAGAAACGCACGAGGGGGTCGAGCCCCAGCGACAGGAACAGCGCGGTCCCGACGTACAGGAGCACGGTGGACAGCGTCGAGATGCTGTTCAGCAGCATGATCGCGAGGCCGACGCCGAGGGTCGCGACGAAAGCGACGCGGAACGGATTGTGCAGTTTCATCGGAGAGCTCCTCGGCGTGCATCGGTCTGGTCAGGATACGTGCCGCGGTGCGTGCCCGGTCCTTCTCGGAGCACGCTCAGCCGGTTGTCGCTAGGCTGGAACGCCGGATCGGACCTTCCCGGGGTCCGCAAGGGAGGATGGGTACGTGCGTTTCGTGTGGGCCGTGGCGGCTTTCTTCCTGGCCGCGATCCTGATCGGCACCGGCATCGCGCAGCGCACGCTGTTCGACGGCGCCGACAGCGACACCGCGACGATCGCCACCGACGACACGGCGCCCTACCTGCTCATCGACGGCACGGTGATGTCGATGATGTCCGGCACGCAGACGCTCGACGCCTCCGGTGACGACGGCGTCGTGGTGGCCTACGGCCGCACCGCCGACCTGACCGCGTGGCTCGCCGACCAGGAGTACACGAGCGCGACGCTCGACACCGCCGGCGCCGTCACGACCGAGACCGTCCGACCCGAGGACGAGGCGGCCGCGACCGTGCGCTCTCCGCAGGGCTCGGACCTGTGGCTCGGCGAGTACGACGACCCGACGAACGTGCAGACCGCGCTCCAGATCCCGGCCGGCATGAGCGTGCTCGTCGCCTCCGACGGCTCCGCACCGGCTCCCGACTCGGTGACGATCAGCTGGCCGCGCGCGAACACCACGCCGTGGGCGGGGCCGCTGATCGTGCTCGGCGGGCTGTTCCTGGTCGCCGGCATCACCCTGTACGTGCTCGGCATCCGTCATGCGCGCCGTTCGCGCGGACCGCGCCGGAAGGCGCCGCCCCCGCTGGAGGCCACGCAGCCGATCGACATCGCCGTGGAGTCGGGGGGGACGAAGGGGGTGATCTCCGCCACGTCCCGTCGTCGCTCGCTCGGCCGGCGACGGCTGATCGCGGCGCCGCTCGTGCTCGTCGTCCCGCTGGCGTTCGCGGGATGCTCGGCCGACGCGTGGCCGCAGTTCGCCGCCACGCCGGAGGCCACGACCACGACCACCGTCGTCGACGCGGACGACCAGCAGCAGCCGGCGGTGACGCAGGCCCAGGCGCAGCAGATCGTGCAGCGCATCTCGGACACGGTCGCGCAGGCCGATGCGAACCTCGACGCCGACCTGGCGGCGACCCGTCTCAGCGGCGCGGCCCTGGCGGCGCGCCAGACCAACTACACCCTCCGCTCCTCGATCTCCGACTACACGGCGCTGGCCGCCGTCCCCTCCGGCGATCTGCAGATCGTGCTGCCGCAGGCCTACGACGACTGGCCCCGGACGGTTCTCGCCGTCGTCGACACCGATACCACCTCGACCATGATGATGCTCACGCAGGACGACCCGTGGTCGAACTACAAGCTCGTCTACGTCGGCGATCTCGGCGGCTCCACCGAGCTCCCCGCACTGGCGCCGGTCTACATCGGCGCGGCTCAGGTCCCGCCGGACTCCACCTTCCTGACCATCACGCCGGACTCGCTGGCCGCCGCCTACGCCGACGTGCTCAGCAACGGCACGAGCAGCACCTACGCCGCGCTGTTCGACGAGGACACCGACACCTTCAGCGCGCAGGTCGCCTCCGACCGGCAGACCCGGCTGGACGAGTTCAACAGCACGGCCTCCAGCACCGGCAGTCTGACCTTCGGAGCGGAGGCCGGCAGCGAGACGGCGCTCGCCCTCGCGACCCTGGAGAGCGGCGCGATCGTCGCCGTCACGGTGAACGAGACGGACACGGTCACGCCGCTGGACTCCGACGTCGTGATCAAGTTCGACGACAACCCGACGGTGCAGGCGCTCACAGGCGCCTCCGAGTCGCAGACGGGCGTGACCACGACCTTCGTCGACCAGCTGTTCTTCTACGTGCCCGCCCAGGGCTCCACCGACAAGATCCGCATGCTCGGCTATTCATCGAGCATCCTGTCCGCGAAGGTGATCTCGTGACCGACGCCACACCGGGTGCCGTCCTGCGCGGCGCCGTCGACCTCTCCGCGCTCCGCAACCGGCCGCAGCCCTCAGCCACCCCGCCGCCCGACCCGGGAGCGCTGCCGCTCGTGTTCGACGCGACCGACGAGAGCTTCCCGCAGGTGCTCGAGCTCTCCCGCCGCGTTCCGGTGGTCATCGACCTGTGGGCCGAATGGTGCGGTCCCTGCCGGCAGCTGAGTCCCGTGCTGGAGAAGGTCGTGACGGAGCTGGCAGGCCGGCTGGTGCTGGCCAAGGTCGACGTCGACGCGAACCCGCAGCTCCAGCAGGCGTTCCGGGCGCAGTCGATCCCCATGGTCGTCGCCCTCGTGGCGGGGCAGCCGGTGCCGCTTTTCACCGGCGCGGTGCCCGAGCAGCAGGTGCGCGAGGTGTTCGCGCAGCTTCTGCAGGTCGCGGCGCAGAACGGCGTGACCGGCACGGTGGGCGAGGGGGACGCCGAGACGGCGGCCGAGCCCGAGCCCGCGCCGCTGCACGCCGAGGCGTACGCCGCGATCGAGGCCGGCGACTACGACCGTGCGATCGCCGCGTACCGCAGCGCGCTGGCGGAGAACCCGCGGGACGAGGAGGCGAAGGCCGGTCTGGCCCAGGTCGCCCTGCTCGCGCGGGTGCAGCATCTCGACCCGGCCGCGGCGCGCGCGGCGGCGGCCGAGTCCCCGGCCGATGCGCAGGCGCAGTTCGCGGTCGCCGACCTCGACCTGTCCGGCGGGCACGTGGACGACGCCTTCGACCGGCTCCTCGACCTGTTCCGGGCGCTGCCCGCCGAGGAGCGGGCGCCGGTGCGCGAACGCCTCTTGGAGCTGTTCGGCATCGTCGGCGACACCGACCCGCGGGTCGTCCGCGCCCGGGGCCGGCTCGCCTCGCTGCTGTTCTGATCCGCCTCAGCCGGCGTGGTGGCGCAGCCACAGCGCCCCCAGCGGGGGAAGCGTGAGCCGGGCGCGACCGGCGGCGTCCGTGTGGACGGCGCCCAGGTTGCCGACGCCGGAGCCGCCGTACTCCAGCGCGTCGGTGTTGAGGATCTCCTCCCAGCGCCCCGCCTCCGGCAGGTCGAGCTCGACGTCCTCCTGCGGCGTGCCGGCGAAGTTGCACACCACGACGACCGTGTTGCCGTGGTGGTCGCGACGCAGGAACGACGACGTGTCCGGGTTCGGGTGCGGGCCGCCGATACGGCCGAACGCGGCGCCGTCGCGCTCGCGCGACCACAGCGCCGACTGCTCCCGGTACACACGGTTCAGCTCCCCGACGAAGCGTGCCAGCTGCGCGTGCGTGGGCTGGTCGAGCAGCCACCAGTCCAGTGCCCGTGACTCGGACCATTCGGACATCTGCCCGAACTCCTGGCCCATGAACAGCAGCTGCTTCCCGGGGTGGCCCCACATGTAGGCGTAGAACAGCCGCATGTTGGCGAGCTTCTGCCAGTGGTCTCCTGGCATCCGGGCGAACAGGCTCCCCTTGCCGTGCACAACCTCGTCGTGGCTGATGGGCAGCAGGTAGTTCTCGCTGAACGCGTAGACGAAGGAGAACGACAGCTCGCCCTCGTGATGGGCGCGGTACATCGGGTCACGGCCGATGTACACGAGCGAGTCGTTCATCCAGCCCATGTTCCATTTGAAGCCGAAGCCGAGACCGCCCGCGCTCGTGGGCGCGGTGACGCCCGCGAAGCTCGTGGACTCCTCCGCGATCATGGCGATCCCGGGGTAGCGCTTGTAGGCGGTGGCGTTGACCTCCTGCAGGAAGCGGATCGCCTCCAGGTTCTCCCGGCCGCCGTGGACGTTCGGCTCCCACTCGCCCGGCTGGCGCGAGTAGTCGAGGTAGAGCATCGAGGCGACCGCATCCACCCGCAGACCGTCGACGTGGAACTCCTCGAACCAGTACAGCGCGTTGGCGACGAGGAAGTTGCGCACCTCGTTGCGGCCGTAGTCGAAGATCAGCGTGCCCCAGTCACGGTGCTCGCCGCGACGCGGGTCCGGGTGCTCGTACAGCGGCCGCCCGTCGAAGCGGGCGAGGGCGAACGCGTCCTTCGGGAAGTGACCGGGCACCCAGTCCAGGATGACCCCGATGCCCGCCCCGTGCAGCCGGTCGATGAGATAGCGCAGATCGTCGGGGGCGCCGAACCGGCTCGTCGGCGCGTAGTAGCCGGTGACCTGATAGCCCCAGGAGCCGCCGAAGGGGTGCTCGGCCAGCGGCAGGAACTCCACGTGCGTGAACCCGTGTCCGCCGACGTAGTCGATGAGGGCGTCGGCCGCGTCCCGGTAGCCGAGCCCGGGGCGCCAGGAGCCGAGATGCACCTCGTAGACCGACATCGGGCCGTCCAGCGGGGTGCGCGCTCCGCGTTCGGCGATCCAGGCGTCGTCCCCCCATTCGTACGTCGACGCGGTGACGACGGACGCCGTCGCGGGCGGCACCTCGGCGTACCGCGCCATCGGGTCGGCCTTGAGGATCCACCGGCCGTCGGGGGTGAGGATCTCGAACTTGTAGACCGTGCCGGCGCCGGGGCCGGGGACGAAGAGCTCCCACACGCCGCTGGAGCCCATGGAGCGCATCGCGTGCCCCCGACCGTCCCAGTCGTTGAAGTCGCCCGCCACGCGGACCGCCTGCGCATCGGGCGCCCACACCGCGAAGGACGTGCCGGAGGAGCCGCCATGGTCGAGCACGCGAGCGCCGAGCACGCGCCAGAGCTGCTCGTGACGGCCTTCGCGGATCAGGTGCAGGTCGAGCTCCCCGACGACGGGAAGGTGGCGGTAGGGGTCGTCGGCGACGTGGACGGTGCCGTCGTCGTAGGTCGTCACCAGCTCGTAGGGCAGCGGGTCTCCCGCGTGGCCGCCCTCCCAGATCCCGTATCCCAGGTGGGCGAGCGGGGTCCGTACGCCGTCCACGAAGACCGCGGTCACGCTCGTGGCGAGAGGACGCCGTGCGCGCAGGAGCCAGCGGCCCGCCGCATCCGGGTCCTCGTGCACCCCCAGCACGTCGTGCGGCGCGTGGTACGACCCGGAGGAGACCGCGTTCAGGACGTGATCGTCGATCGTGCTCATCCGGCATCCCTCTTCCGAGCATGTCCCAGTTCGGCGCGCTCTGAGGCAGCGATACCGCGCCGAACGGGGACATCATCCGCGCCGAACTGGGACATGGTCATCCGGGCTCCTTTACGTGCAGGATGTGGACCGGCTCCGCGAAGGCGTCGAGCCGGACGTAGTTGTGCTCGCCCCACGTCCATCGCGCGCCGGTGAGGAGATCCTCGACCTCGAACGGGTCGCCCGGCGCCACCGCCCAGACGCGGGTGTCCAGGTGCACGGTGGTCTCCCGCACGGAGTGCGGGTCGAGGTTGGCCACCACGATGACGGTGTCGGCGCGGCCGTCCGGCGAGAGCGGGGCGGGCACGTGCTTGGAGTAGACGAGGACGGCGTCGTCCTCGCTCCAGTGCACGCTCAGGTTGCGCAGCTGCCGCAGGGCGGGGTGGGCGCGGCGGATCTCGTTGAGCCGTCGCAGGTAGGGGGCCAACGAGTCGCCGGAGGCCTCGGCCGCGTCCCAGTCGCGGAACTTGTACTCGTACTTCTCGTTGTCGATGTTCTCCTCCGAGCCCGGACGCGCGACGTTCTCGTACAGCTCGTAGCCGGCGTACACGCCGTAGCTCGGCGCCCCGGTGGCCGCGATCGCCGCCCGGACCCTGTACGCGGGGCGCCCGCCGAACTGCAGGTACTCGGTGAGGATGTCGGGGGTGTTCACGAACAGGTTCGGCCGCAGGTAGTCGGCCGTCTCGGTGGCGGCCTCGGTGAGGAACTCCTCGAGCTCGGCCTTCGTGTTCCGCCACGTGAAATACGAGTAGCTCTGCGTGAACCCCGCCTTGGCCAGGGCCCGCATCGGCGCCGGCCGGGTGAACGCCTCGGCGAGGAAGACGACGTCCGGGTCGGTGCGGGTCACCGCGGCGATCAGCCACTCCCAGAACTGCAGCGGCTTGGTGTGCGGGTTGTCGACCCGGAAGATGCGCACGCCCTGGGCGATCCAATGCCGCACGACGCGCAGCACCTCTGCGCGGATGCCCTCGGGGTCGTTGTCGAAGTTGATCGGGTAGATGTCCTGGTACTTCTTCGGCGGGTTCTCGGCGTAGGCGATCGTGCCGTCGGGCAACGTCGTGAACCACTCCGGATGCGCGCTCACCCAGGGATGGTCGGGCGAGGCCTGCAATGCCAGGTCGAGGGCCACCTCCAGGCCCTCGTCGCGGGCCGCGCGCACGAACGCGCGGAAGTCGGAGAGGGTTCCGAGCTCGGGGTGGACCGTGTCGTGGCCCCCGGCCGCGGCGCCGATCGCCCACGGCGAGCCGGGGTCTGTCGCGTGGGCGATCAGCGTGTTGTTCGGCCCCTTGCGGTTCGTCACGCCGATCGGGTGGATCGGCGGCAGGTAGATCACGTCGAAGCCCATGCCGGCGACCCCCGGCAGACGACGGGCCGCGGTGCGGAACGTGCCGCTCCTGACGCTCCCGTCCTTCAGACGCCGTGCCCCCTCCGAGCGGGGGAAGAACTCGTACCAGGCGCCGACGCCGGCGCGTTCGCGCTCCACGAGGAGGGGGAGGTCCGGACCGGGCGTGGTCAGCTCCTGCACCGGCCGGGCCGCGAAGGCCGCGGCGATCGCCGGATCCGCGACGACCTCGAGCGCGGCCTCGTCGGTACGGGCGGCGTCGCGCAGCGCGGCCGCCCGCTCGCGCAGCATCCGCCGCTC
>JASGDW010000241.1:0-3160 GCA_047606965.1 Microbacterium sp. | reverse complement strand
CGGCGGCGCCGATGTAGATCGGCACCGGCGTGGCGGGACGGTCGTAGACCGTCGCGTCGGCCACCTGCCAGAAGCGGCCCCGGTAGGTGACGCGCTCGCCGGCCCAGAGCTCCTCGATGATGGCGATCGCCTCCTTCAGCCGCTGGAAGCGATCGCGGGCCTCGGGCCAGTCGAGACCGAGCGTCACCTCGTTGAGCGCCTCGCCGGTGCCGACGCCCAGCACGATCCGGCCCGGGTACATCACGCCGAGGGTCGCGAAGGCCTGCGCGACGACCGCCGGGTGGTAGCGGAAGGTGGGGGTGAGCACGCTCGTGCCGAGCACGACCCTCGAGGTGCGGGCGCCGACGGCCCCGAGCCACGGGATGGCGGCGGGGGCGTGCCCGCCCTCGTGCATCCACGGCTGGAAGTGGTCGGAGACGAACACCGAGTCGAAGCCCGTCTCCTCGGCGAGCACCGCGTAGTCGGCGAGCTCGTCGGGCGGGAACTGCTCGGCCGACGCTTTGTAGCCCAGGCGCAGCCGCGCCCCTGCCGCGTCCTGTCGAAGGGTCATGGCTCTCCTTCCGCGCCCGGCGGGTCTCCGGGCGCATCCGCGGTGACGAACTCGTCGCCCCGGCATCCCTCCAGCATCGCCCGGAACGCGTCGACGGTGCCGGGCCACAGCAGCGTGAGCCGGCCCGACCGCTCGTCCACATACCGGTTGTCGCATCCGCCGCCGATCCACGGGGTCGGCGCGGCGGCCTCGTCGATCCACGCGGTGTAGGCCCTCTCGGCCTCCGGCCGCACCCGCAGCGCCTCGTCGCGCCGGTCGAGCGTCCGCAGCGTCCGCACCACGTACGCGGCCTGCGCCTCGGTCATCAGCACGGAGGAGTTGTGTCCGAGCGAGGCGTTGGGCCCGTTGAGCACGAACAGGTTCGGGAAGCCCGGCACCACGGTCGAGGCGAAGGAGGTCATCCCCGCCGACCAGTGCTCGGCGAGGGTGCCGTGCTCGCCGCGCACGAGCTCGGCGTAGGGCTGCTGGGAGGCGGCGAACCCGGTCGCGAGCACCAGCACGTCGGCGTCGTGGCGGGCGCCGGACGCCGCCACCAGCGTCCCGTGCTCGACCGCCGACAGCGCCGACGGCTCCAACGTGACCGATCGCGAGGAGACGGCGGGGTAGAAGTCGTCGGACAGCAGCACCCGTTTGCAGCCGAAGGCGTAGCCGGGGGTCAGGGCCGCGCGGAGCGCGGGATCGGCGACCTGGGCCGCGAGGTGGGCACGGGCGCCGCGTTCCGCCTCGGCGGCGGCCGCGGCGTCCCCGGATCGCGACGGGAACCGGGCCTCGCCCTGGGCGTAGAGCTCGTCGCGGAGGGCTCGGAGGGTCTCGGGATCCCGTGCGAACCGGGCGCGCTCGGCCGCCGTGTACGCCCGTGCGCCGCGCGGCACGATCCAGGCCGGGGTGCGCTGGAACAGCACCACCTCCGCGCCCCGGCGCACGAGCTCGGGGACCAGCTGCACGGCCGAGGCGCCGGTGCCGACCACGGCGACCCGGCGTCCTTCCAGCGGCACCGTGTGATCCCAGCGTGCGGAGTGGAAGATGGGTCCGGGGAAGGACCCGAGTCCGCCGACCTCGGGGATGGCCGGCTCGGTGAGCCGTCCGCAGGCCAGCACCAGAGACCGTGCCGTGACGCCGCCGACCTCGCGTCCGCCGATCGTGATCAGCCATCTGTCGTCGCGCCAGGTGGCGCCGAGCATCGGGGAGCACAGTCGGATGCGGTCCGTGAGCCCCTCCGCCTCGGCGACCCGACGCAGGTAGTGGTGGATCTCCGCGCCCGTGGCGTAGACGCCGGAGCAGGCGGGATTCGGATGCCGTTCATACCCGTACAGATGGCCCGGCACGTCGCACGCCACCCCGGGGTAGGTGTTGTCGCGCCAGGTGCCGCCGACGGCGTCCGCCCGCTCGAAGACCGCGAACCCGTCGCGTCCCGCGGCGCGCAGCGCGATGCCCATGCCGAGTCCGGCGAACCCGGCGCCCACGATCGCGACGTCGAGCATCAGCGCTCCGCCGGCTCGCGGTAGTCCGTGGTGCGGCGGCGCAGCGGACGCGACAGCGGGCGCACGAGCCGTTCCGCGGCGGGCAGCGGCAGCTCGAGGCCCTGCTCGACGCCGGCGTCGGGGCGGACCCGTCCGTCGAGCAGGGTGCCGCCGAGATCGTCCCCGCCGGCCCGCAGCAGGATCGCCGCCGTGGCGGTGCCGTGCCGTGGCCACGGCACCTGCACGTGCGGGATGCTGCCCGAGAGCAGCAGCCGCGACACCGCCACCATCGCGCGGTGCTCGTCGAGCGGGGCCCGGCCGGGGACCAGCGGCACACCGCCGGCCGGCAGCGGGATCGGCACGAACTCCGTGAACCCGCCGGTCTGCGTCTGCATCGCGCGCAGGCGGCGCAGGTGCGCGATCCGCTCGGCCGCCGTCTCGACGTGCCCGTAGAACAGCACGCTGGTGGACCGGAGCCCGGCCCGGTGTGCGGCCGTGATCGCCTCCGCCCAGCGGTCGATCTCCACGTCGCCGGGCGCGACGATGCCGCGCACCCGTTCGCTCAGCACCTTCACCCCGGTGCCCGGCACGGTCGCGACCCCGGCTGCGCGCAGCTCGCGCAACGCGCCCGCGAGGCCGATGCCGCCGCGGTCGGCGAGGTCCCAGACGTCCTGCGGACGGTAGGCGTGCAGGTGGATGCCGGGGACCGCCACCGCGCGGGCCAGGTCGAGGTAGCCGAGCGGGTCCTCCGTCGGCGGCAGCATCCCCTGCACGCACAGCTCGGTCGCGCCCGAGGCGGCCGCGTCCGCGGCGATGGCCGCGGCGTCCGTCAGGTCGAACTCGCCGGGCCGGTGCGCGCCGGCGGCGCGGAGCCCGGCGGAGGTGAGGTTGCGATTGACGACGATGCCGACCGCGTCGCCGACGGTGTAGCGGCGCACGTCGTCGGCGGTCGCGGTCAGCGCGTCGAGCCCGTCACCGGTGGCCTCCAGCAGCGCGACCCACTCGCGGTCGTCGAGCGCGAGCGGGTCGTCTGCTGCGCGCTCCGCCAGCCGTCGCGCCGTCGCCCCCGCGCCCCCGTCCCGCGGTTCGTCTTCGTCGAAGTGCGCGGCGAAGGCGCCCGGAACGACATCTCGACGGAGACGAACCGCGG
>JASGDW010000240.1:0-2933 GCA_047606965.1 Microbacterium sp. | reverse complement strand
GTGACACCGTCTACCGGCACACCCCCGGACCCGTCGAGCTGCTGGCCGAGGTGCTCGGCGAGGAGCTCGACCAGCTCACCGTCCGCGCCTCGCTCGCCGACGAGGGAATCCCCGCCGCGGAGTACGCGCTCTTGTCCTACATCGCGCGTCGCATCGACATCTACCGCGGTGCGCTCATCACAGCCCCCAGCGGACGCATCCGCGACCTCCTCCACCAGCGACTCCAGGACGACCTGAGCGCCTGGCTCCGCACGCACCCCGACCTCGCACCCGCCGTCGACGGCCCCGTCGACGCCCTGGCCCGCCAGCTCTACGTCGCCTACGCCGCATCCGGCACGGTCGGCGCCATCGAGAAATGGCTGACCACAGACGACCTCTCCGACCCCGAACACATCGCCCGCATCATCCTCGCCGCCTCACCACAGTGGTGGCTCACCTGATGGTGCGGGGATACCGGTAGTGCAACAGGCTTGCGGCATGAGCTCGGGCCGCAAGGGCGGGGCCGAGCCGCCACCTGACCAAGTCTGCGAAGAAGTCCGCGTCGACCGCTACGACAGTCACCATCACCAACCCTTCGGGCTCCAGCGTGGCCGGACCCCACCCACCGTTTTTCTTACAGTCCCGCGGGCCCCGGGCGGCATCCCGACGATCGGTGCGGAAGTCGAAGACCATGGCCGGCGAGCGCACCATCGTGGTGCCGGCGCGCGTCGCCGTGATGCTCGCGCGGCGGATGCTCGGCGACCGGCCGGTGTCCCCGATGCCATTCCTGAAGCGCCGGGACCAGCGGAACACGTCGGGGGAGTGGCATGCTGCGCGGGAGCGGCCGGGTCTGCCGGCGTGCACGTTCCACAGCTTCCGTAAGACCGTCGCGACCGCGCTCGACCAGGCGGGCCGCACACCCCGGGACATCGTGGAGTACCTCGGGCACGCGAACCCATCGCTGACGATGAGCGTCTACATGTCCAAGACGGTCGGCGGGACGCGGGCGGTGAGCGCTCTAGACTCGGTGATGGCTCCGCGGGGGTCGAAATGAATGTGCGGGGTTTGTGCGGGGTCGGCTACCACCGACTCGACCGAATGCCCGTTCTGCCGCGTAACCGCGGCTCGCCGGCTTGGCGCAATTGGTAGCGCACCGTACTTGTAATACGGGGGTTGCAGGTTCGAGTCCTGTAGCCGGCACCGTCTGAGGGCGCTGCGAACCCTGTTCTCCTGCGGAAGAGCAAGGGAACGCGAGCGTGTGACGTGCCCTACGCATCTCCGCGGCGGCCGCCGGGTCGTCTCCGATGGCGCCGAGACGGTCTGCGTTCGGCTGTGCGCGGTCCGCCGCCGTGGGCCTGACCTCTTCCTGGGTGCGCCTGTGCGCAACAGCGGGCGGGTATGCGGTGTTGCCGGGAAGCGTGGCCGTGGATCGGTCTCGAATACATCCAGCCCGCCTGACCGCAGTCACAGGCGAGCACGGCGCCCGTCTCCGGGCGTCACCCAGCCTCAGCTGTCCTTCTTGCGCGTGCGGCCCCGCTCGTCCCGCTTGCGCTTGCCGCTCGCGCGATCCCCCTCGTGCGTGCCGCCCTTGTGCGCGCGCCGGGCCGCGGCGGGCGGCGCATCCAGCGTCGAGAGGAACGCCTCCCCGTCGACGCTGCGGGCGTGTCCGGAGCGCTTCTCGCGCTCGGGCTTGCCGCCCACGTACAGCCAGCCCAGCAGCCGCTCGCCCTCGCCCAGCCGGTGGGCGGCGGCGACCGGCGCCGAACGGGTGTGGCCGCCGGTGCGCCAGATGACGCCCCATCCGGCCTCGTCCAGCAGCAGGCTCAGCGCGTGGGCGACCCCGGCGGCGACGGCCTCCTGCTCCCAGTCGGGCACCTTGCCGCCCGGACGGATGCGTGCCACGACCGCGATCAGCAGCGGTGCGCGCAGCGGCTTCGACGACTCGCCGTCCTTGCCCTCGGCCTCGTGGATGGCGCGGCCGAGCGTGCGACGGTCGTCGCCGCGCAGCTCGATCAGCCGCCAGGGTCGCAGCGACGAGTGGTCGGCGACGCGGCCGGCCGCCGACACGAGCGTCACGAGCTCGTCGTGGGCGGGCGCAAGGTCGGTCACACGGGAGAGCGAACGGCGCCGCAGCATCGCCTCCCGTGCCGTGCCCGCGCGCCCCGAGGCTCCGCGCGCCGCGTCGGCGGCGTGGGGCGGGGGCGTCATTCGCTCTCGGGGGTGAAGCTCAGCGAGATCGAGTTCATGCAGTAGCGGTCGCCGGTGGGCGTGCCGAAGCCGTCCGGGAAGACGTGCCCCAGGTGCGAGCCGCACCTCGCGCAGCGCACCTCGGTGCGCGCCATGCCGTGGCTGTTGTCCTCGACGAGCTCGACCGCGTCCGGGCGGATCGACTCGTAGAAGCTCGGCCACCCGCAGTGCGAGTCGAACTTCGTGCCGCTCTTGAACAGCTCGGCGCCGCAGGCCGCGCAGGCGTACAGGCCCGCGCGGTGCTCGTCGAGCAGCTCGCCGGTCCAGGCGCGCTCGGTCGCCGCCTCGCGCAGCACGGCGTACTGCTGGGCGTCCAGCTGGGTGCGCCACTCGTCCTCGGACTTGTTCACGGCGTAGCTCATGGGTTCTCCTTCGGTCACTCCATTCAACCCTGCCCCGGAGGCGCCTGTTCCCACGGCTGCCCGAGAATGGATGCCGTGGCCACCCCCGACGACCTCTCCGCCACGGCGGCGCGCTACGACCGGTTCGCCCGTCGCGAGGCGCCGGGACGCTCAGAGCTGTACCGGGGGTGGGCGCAGCGCATCGCGACCGAGCCGGACCTGACCGCGGTCGTGGCCGGCATCCCCGTGGCGCACCGGCAGCCTCCGCTCGTGTTCGCGGTGATGCGCCTGCTCGGCGCCCCCGAGGCGACGGGCGAGGCGTGGGCGGGCTGGCTGCGCGGGCACGCCGCGGCCGTGCAGGCCGAG
>JASGDW010000239.1:0-12726 GCA_047606965.1 Microbacterium sp. | reverse complement strand
CCGCGCGCCGAGACAGCACGCGGAGGATGCGGTCTCGGCGCGCGGATGCAGTCTCGCGGGCAGGGGATGACGCAGGGGCGCGGGCAGGGGATGACGCAGGGGGCGCGGGCGAGGGGCGGCAGGATGACAGGGCGGGGCGATCGCGGTTGCGCCGGGCCCGGTTGTGGGGCACACTACTGGAAAGCGCTTACCCCTCGGAGGAGCGAGCACTGAGGAAAGCGAGAATCGGACCGTGACGCCGCCGACCACGATCTGGAACGAGAGAGCCACCTGGACGCTGTCGGGTTTCGCCGACGAGATCGATGACGACCCCCGGGTCCAGTTCGCGGTGCTGCGTGCGCTCGGGGCCCGCCATGCGGACGTGCGCAGCGCCTGGGGCATCGGCGTGCTCGACCTGGGCGACGAACGGCTGGAGGCGATCGCCGCGATCGCGCGCGAGGCGGGTGTCACCGTGAGCGTTCTCGCCTCCCCCATCGGCAAGTCGCCCGCGGGAGCCGACCCCGACGACGAGCGGCGGCGGCTGGCTCGCGCCGTGACGGCCGCGCGGATCCTCGGCACGTCCTTCGTGCGTATCTTCTCCTTCTTCCCGGATGCCGGGCGCACGCAGGCCCAGATCCGCGACGACGTGCTGCGCCGGCTGTCGCTGCTGGCACGCGACGCCGAGGCCGCAGGCGTCGTGCTGCTGCACGAGAACGAGAAGCGCATCTACGGCGACGTCCCCGAGCGCGTGCTCGACGTGGTCGAGTCGGTCGGCTCCCCCGCGCTGCGACTGACCTGGGACAGCGCGAACTTCGTCCAGGTCGGGGTCGCGCCCTTCACGCAGGCCTACGCGCCGCTGCACGAGCACGTCGTCTCCCTGCAGATCAAGGACGCACACGCCGACAGCGGCATCGTGTGCCCGGCAGGCGCCGGCGACGGCGAGCTGCCCGAGACCATCGCGGCCTTCCGCGACGACGGGTTCGCCGGCGCCGCGTCGCTCGAGCCGCACCTGCCCGCTGTCACGGGCGCAGCCGGCTTCCCCGGCCCCGAGGCGTTCGGCCAGGCCGCCCGCGCCTTCCGGGCTCTCACCGACGCGGCCGGGATCGAGCTGGTATGAGCGGACGGACCGTCCCCTGGGTGATCAACGACAACGGCGCCTGGTGCTGGTTCCAGGACGAGCGCGCGCTCGTCGACCCGACGACCGGCACCCTCGTGGTGGGCACGATCGCCGCGCCCGAGGGCCCCGGCGGCGAACACCGCGAGGGCAACGTCGAGCTCGCCGTCGTCGACCGCGCCAGCGGCACCAGCCGCGTGGTCGTGCTGCACGAACGGCTGGAGGCCGACGACCATGATGTACCAGCGCTCTGGCGACGTCGCGACGGACGGTGGCTGGCCGTCTACGCGAAGCACAAGAAGGACGACCTCACCCGCTGGCGCATCAGCGAACCGGACGACCCGACCCGATGGGGGCCGGAGCACCAGTTCGACTGGAGCGAGCTGACCGGAGGACGCGGGGCCACCTACGCCAACCTGCACGAGTGGGAGGGCCGGCTGTACTGCTTCGTCCGGGCGATCAACGACGATCAGTGCGCCCTGGTCTCCGACGACGACGGCGACACCTTCTCCTACGCCGGGAAGCTGTTCACCCGACCCAAGATCGGCTACGTCAACGGCTACACCCGCTACGTCTCGGGCGGCGACCGCATCGATCTCATCACGACCGATCACCATCCACGCGACTACGACAACTCGATCTACCACGGCGTGCTCGAAGACGGGGCTCTGCGCCGCACCGACGGCACCGTGGTCGACCCCGACCCGCTGCACGGCGAGGCGCCCTCACAGGTCGAGTTGACCACCGTGCTCGAAGCGGGACGGAACCTGGCCGGCGCCCGGCTCACGCACGCCTGGACGACCGACATCCGCCGCTCGCCGGCAGGCGAGGTCGCGATCGTGGTCACCGCCCGCGGCGACGACGATCCCGAGAGCCCCGAAGCCGAGCTCGACAGGTTCCGCCCCGTCACCGACCACCGTTTCGTGTACGGACGGCTCTCGCCCTCGGGCGCGTGGAGGGTGCACGAGCTCGCTCTGGCCGGCGAGGGTCTCCTGCCGCACGAGCAGGACTACACCGGGCTCGCCGCGATCGACCCCTACGACCTCGACTCTGTGTACATCTCCGCGCCCTTCGATCCGCGCGACGGCACCCGCACCGCCCACCACGAGATCTACCACGGGGTGACCGACGACGGCGGGGCGAGCTGGGCCTGGGAGGCGGTGACCGAGGACTCGGATGTCGACAACCTGCGCCCCATCGTGGCCCCCGGAGACCCCGGATCGGTGCCGCTGCTGTGGTTCCGGGGGGAGATGGACGCCTCGCAGCACTTCCGCTGCGAGGTCGTGCTGCGGTGGGAAGACCGGCGTTGAGCGCCGCTCGCGTGCTGCTGATCGGGGCCCACGGCTTCGGCTCCGCCCACCTCGAACGCCTCGAGAGGCTGACCGGGACCACCGAGCTGGTCGGCACGGTCGACCCGAAGGGGGCGCCGCAGACGGGGATCGGCGCCGCGGTGCCCAACTGGCCCGACCTGGAGGCGGCGCTCGCGGCGGGCATCGAGCCCGACGTCGTGATCGTCGCCACCCCGACCGGCACCCACGCGGCCCTGGCCGAGCGGGCGCTGCACATCGGCGCGGACGTCTACCTGGAGAAGCCGCCGACCGCGACCCTGGCCCAGTACCACCGCCTGCTGGCGGCGCAGGAGGAGACCGGGGGCGCGGTGCAGGTCGGCTTCCAGAGCCTCGGCTCCCGGGCGCTGCCCGCGCTCGCCGAGCTCGGTCCGGCCACCTCCGTCACGGCGACGGGGCGGTGGATCCGCCGGCGCGCCTACTGGCACCGGGCCGCGTGGGCCGGCAGACGTGTGCTGAACGGGGAGCCGGTCACCGACGGCGTGGTCACCAACCCCCTCGCCCATGCGGTGGCGACCGCGCTGCGCATCGCCGGTGCCCGACGCACGGAGGACGTCGCGCGTGTCGAGACCGAGCTCCTGCACGCCAACGACATCGACGCCGACGACACCTCGACCGTGCGGGTCACCCTCACCGACGGGCGGCGGATCGGCATCGCCCTGACCCTGTGCGCCGAGGAGTCGGCTGATCCGACCGTCGACGTGCGCACCCCCGGAGCCGACGCACGCCTGTGGTACACCCAGGATGTCGTGGAGATCGGCGAGGAGCGGCGCACCTACGGCCGCGACGACCTGTTCGTCGAGCTGCTCGCGCACCGCGAAGGCGGCGCACCGCTGTCCTCCTCCCTGGCCGACGCCGGGGCGTTCATGACGGTGCTCGAGGCCGTGCGCACGGCGCCCGACCCGCGACCGGTCGACCCGGCCTTCGTGCGGACGGCCGACGAGGGCGAGGAGTCGCACCCGGTGCCCGAGCGGATCGACTGGTGGGTGCGACGCGCGGCGGAGTCGGCGGCGCAGTTCGGCGAGCTGCGGGCGCCGTGGGCGCCGCCCGCGCCCGCCGGCTCGGCTCTGCCGGTGACGATCCCCGTCGACGGCGGCGGACGGGAGGTGGCCGTGCGCGACGACGGCTCGACCGTCACCCGCACCTCCAGTCCCCGCCCCTTCCTGCATCCGCTGCGCACGCTCGGGGGCACGACCGTCAGCGACGCGCACCCCTGGGACCACGACTGGCACCTCGGTCTCTCCTTCGGCGTGCAGCACGTGTCCGCCGCGGGGCGGCCCTCGGCGAACCTGTGGGGCGGCCGCACCTACACCCGAGAGGCCGGATACCGCTGGCTCGAGGACCACGGCCGCGTCGTGACCGAGGAGCTCGCACCGCTGCCGGACGGGTACCGCTCCCTGGCCCGCTGGGAGGACGCCGAGGGCCGCGTGCTGCTGCGCGAGGAGATCGAGCTCCACGCCGCCGCAGCCACCGAGTCGGCGTGGACGTTCTCGCTGCGCTGGCTGCTGCGCGAGGGAGGCGAGGGAGCGGTCCGGCTCGGCAGCCCCGGCACCCACGGTCGCGAGGGCGCCGGCTACGGCGGGCTCAGCTGGCGGCTGCCGCGGCCGATGCACGCGCGGGTGCGCACGCCCGACGCCGAGGGCGAGCAGGCCGTGCACGGGCGGACCGCCGCGTGGGTCTCGTTCGCCGGCGAGTTCCCCGGGGGCGAGGCGACGCTCGCCCTGGCGGCGAAGGATGCGTCGACCGCCGCCGATCCCTGGTTCGTCCGGCTGGCCGACTTCCCCTCGATCGGCTCGGCGGTCGCCTTCGCCGAGGAGATCGTGGTGAGCGAGGACACCCCGCTGGAGCGCTCGTTCACCGGGCTGGTCGCCGACGGGATCCTGCCCGACGACGAGATCGCCCGGCTGCTGTCCGGGCGCTGAGGCGGTCAGCGCAGCCGCTCGGCGAGGAAGGCCAGCCGCGCCGGGACCGTGTACTCGCCGCCGCCCTCGTGCCCGTTGTAAGGGTAGACGCGGATGTCGCGGTCCTCCCCGCCCCAGGCGTTGTAGGCCGCGAACACCGTCGAGGGCGGGCACACCCGGTCGCGCAGCGCCACGGAGAACAGGGCCGGCGCGACCGCGCGCGCGGCCATGTGGACCGCGTCGACGTAGGAGAGGGTGCGCAGGGTCTCCTCCTCGCGGTCGCGGTATTTCGCGAGGTAGGTCACGATCTCGCCGTAGGGGTCGGCGTCGGTGAGCTCCAGCGCCCTCTCGATGTGGCACAGGAAAGGGACGTCCGCGCACACCGCCTGCACCGCCCGGTCCAGGCCTGCGGCGGCGATCGCGAGGCCGCCGCCCTGGCTCGTGCCGACCACGGCGACCCGGGCGGGGTCGACCCAGGGCAGCATCCTGGCCGCATCCAGGATCAGCGCGGCGTCGGTGAACAGCCGGCGGTAGTAGAAGGCGTGCGGAGCGCGGATGCCGCGGGTCATCAGCCCCGGGACGCTCGTGCGCCCCGCGGCGGGCGTGAGGTCGGGGGTGTCGCCGACGCCGCCGCGCCACCCCTGGCCACGGCTGTCCATCACGAGATGGGCATAGCCAGCCTCGGCGTAGGTGTGGCTCTGCCAGGCGAGCCCGCGCCCGCCGGAGTACCCGATGTACTCGACCACGGCCGGCCGCGGCTCCCGCGCACCGGCCGGCACGTGCAGCCAGGCCTTGATCGGCTGGCCCTCGAAGCCGGAGAAGGTGAGGTCATAGGTGTCCACCAGCGCGAGGCGGGTCTCGACCCGCTGCCAGACCGGGGCGGCGGCCAGCGCACGGGAGGTGTCGAGGGTCTCCTGCCAGAAGGCGTCGAAGTCCTCGGGCCGGCGGACCCGCGGACGGTAGTCGCGCAGCTCCTCCAGCGGCAGGTCGAACAGGGTCATCGGCCCTCCCCCTCTCCGCGCCAGCGGCGGCGCAGATCGAACGCGGCCTGCTTGGGGAGGCGGTCGCGGGTGAACACGCCCTTGCGGTTGCCGCCCACCCGCATCGTGCCGGCGACCGTGGTGAAGTCCGCGAACACCCACACCTGCTCGCCCACGACCGCGTCGATCCGATCGTAGACCCGGTGGTACATCGCCAGGAACTCGGTCTGGAACTCCTCCGTCCACGGGGTGGGCACGACCGCGTGCAGGCCCGGGTAGGTGTCGGCGCCGTACTCCGTCATGATGATGGGCTTGCCCTCGGTGGCCCACTTGCGCAGCTCCTCCTCCAGCGCGATCTCGGCGTTCGCGAGGTCCCCGGGCTCGATGTACCAGCCGTAGTAGCGGTTGAGCATGAGCACGTCGCTGAATTTCGCGAGCTTGCACTCGCCGTACGGGGCGAGCACGACGTTGACGACCCCCACGGGCCGGGTCGGATCCGCGGCGCGAGCCACGTCGAACAACGGGCGGAAGTACTCTACCGCCGCGTCCGTCTCGGATTCGGGCTCGTTCGCGATCGACCACAGCACGACGCTCGGGTGGTTCTTGTCCCGCGCGACCAGCTCGCGGATCGCCTGGGCGTGCACCTGCTGGGTGACGGCGTCGATCGTGTCGTCCGAGTAGGTGACGTAGCCCTGGGCGCCGAAGACGCCGCCGCCGATCCCCATGTTCAGACCCACCGCAGCGGTCTCGTCGATCACGACGATCCCGAGGCGGTCGGCGTGGTCGAGCACGTCCTCCGAATAGGGGTAGTGGGTCGTGCGGATCGAGTTGCCCCCCGTCCACCTCAGCAGCTCGAAGTCGTGCAGCATGTAGGCGTCGTTGTGCCCCTTGCCGATGACCGCGATGTCCTCGTGCATCGCGAAGCCCGTGAAGTGGAACGGCTCGCCGTTGATGAGGAAGCGGGTGCCGTCCACGGCGACGGTGCGCACCCCGACGTTCAGGAGATACGCGTCGACGAGACGCCCGGCCGCCGTGACCTCGACGCTGAGCTCGTACAGGTAGCCCTCGCCCGGCACCCAGCGGTGCACCTGCGGGACCCGGATGCGGGCGGAGAGCCCGGCCGCGCTGCCGACGACCCTCTGCTGCGCGTCCCGCAGCGTCGCCGTGACGGCCACCGCCTCCTGGCCGGTGCCGGCGAGGAGCACGGCGAGGTCGACGAGCCCGTCCTCGCCGTCGAGATCGGTGACCACGGTGAGATCGTCCACGTGCAGCGGAGAGGTCGCGGTCAGCCAGACCGAACGATGGATGCCGGCGTAGTTGAAGAAGTCGTGCCAGTACCTCTGGCGCCGGCCGGCCGGCGTGTCCACGATCACGCCCGGCGGTATCGTCTGGAAGCTCAGCCGGTTGTCCACTTCGACCGTCAGGCGCACCCGTGAGCCGGCCTGCGCCGCCAGTTCCGCCTCGAAGGGGGTGTACCCGCCCTCGTGCGCGCCCAGGAACACGCCGTCGGCCCAGACGGCGGCGCGGTGGGTGACGGACTCGAAGTACAGCGCGACACGCCTGCCGTCCCAGCCCGCCGGTATCCACAGCTCGGTCTCGTACCAGACGGCGCCGATGTGTCCGCGCACCGCGGGGTCGACGAACACGTCGTTGTAGCTGGCGGGCACGGCCATCGGCACGGCGTCGTGCAGCGGCTCACGTTCCCAGCCCTCGGATCGTCCCACCCCGTCGCGGTCGACGAGGAAGCGCCAGAGTCCGTCGAGCCGCTTGCGCTCGCGCGCGGCGTTGTCCTGGGGTCTCAGCATCCGTTCTCGTCCTCTCCGTCCCGGCCGCGCGGGGCGGTGTGTTCCGCCGCCCGAGGGCCGGGCGCGTCCACGCGCCCGCGCGCACGGAGTCGCACCGCCCGGCGATCGGCCCGGCCTCCCCGCCGCTCCACGTATGGGAAAACGCTATCCCGCGGTTGATAGGGTGTCACACACGCGCCGTCGTCCGCAACGCGGGGCGCAGAGGACATCCGCCGCGCAGGACGGTCACGGCCCCGGACGCCGCGACCGCTCACGTCGACCCCAAGGACGGACATGACATACCACCTCGCCGGCGACTCGACCGTCGCCCCGATGAAGCCCGGAGAGGAGCCCCTGACGGGGTGGGGCGAGTGTCTCGCCGAGTTCGTGGACGCACCCGTGCGCAACCTCGCCTTCGGGGGCGCGACGACCGAGTCGTTCCTGCGCACGGGGCGGTGGCAGGAGCTGATCTCGCAGGTGCGCCCCGGCGACACCGTCGTGATCCAGTTCGGCCACAACGACCAGAAGGAGCCCGACCTGCTGGCCTCCCGCGGCGGGTACGAGCAACGGCTGCGCCGCTTCGTCGCCGAGGCTCGTGAGCACGGGGCGGATCCCGTGCTGTGCACCTCCTGCGAACGACGCTGGTTCGCCGACGGACGCGTCGTGCCCACGCACGGCGACTACCCCAACGCCGTGCGCGATCTGGCGCACGAGGTCGATGCGCCCCTGATCGACCTGACGGTGTTCACCACATGGCTCTACGAGGATCTGGGCGAGACGGGCTCCCGCTCGCTGCTGTCGCATTACGCGCCCGGGGAGACCGCCGCGTGGCCGGAGGGCAAGGCGGACGACACCCATTTCCGCCTGGCCGGCGCGCGACGGATCGCCGCCTTCGTCGCCCGCTCCCTGCGCGCGATCGAACGCCGCGACGGAGATCGGCCACCGCGCGGGTCGGAGCTGGTCAGCTGAGCGCCGCGCCCCGGCCCGATCGATAGGGCAGGGCGAGCGGACGCGACAGGCCCGCGACCGACCGGCTCGGCCATCGTTCGTCGACGGTCAGCACCTCCACGCCCGCGGCACCGATCAGCACCGTGTCCTCCGCCTTCGCCGCCGGCGCGGTGGGATTCCACGCGAAGGCCTGCCCAGGGCGGATCAGATCCACGGTCTCCCCGTTCGCTCGCGGATCGCGCCCCGCGTAGCCGGTTGGGCCTCCCTGGTGGTGCCGGCGCCACTCCGCCGCGTCGAAGCCCGCCTTCGCGTACGCCGCGCACCCCGCCGCGAAGGCCTCGTCGAGCCGGGCGCCGGGCCGCGTCGCGGCCAGATACGCCGCCTCGACCTCGAGGATCCGCTCGTCGTCGGCGCCCGCCTCCCCCACCCAGCGCGTCGCGTTGGCGATCAGGCCGTGGCGTCGACCGCAGACGACGAGCATGGCACGGCTCCCGAGCGATCCGGTCGTGGGCAGGGGATGGCGCAGCCGCAGCCGGTCTGCGCCGGCGACGAGCACGACGAGCGGGTCGATCCCCCGCCCGACGAACTCGCCGGCGATCCTTCCCGCCGCCTCACGTTCGCCGACGACGGGCGAGAGCGTCCCGGCGACCTCGGTCAGGACCTCGGCGACCTCCCGCGCGAGCGACCGGTAGCGCGCCGTCTCGGCCGGAAGCAGCGAGGCCCGCGCCGCACGCAACCCGGCCGCGAGCTCGCTCTCGCCCACCGAGTCTCCGGCGGCCCGCGCCGCGGCCTCCGGCGCGATCTGCCAGGGCACGCGCACCAGGCGCTCGGCATCCTGCGGCAGCAGCTCCTCGGCGATCAGGCGCTCCGCCTCGTTGTCGGCGACGAAGAGCGTGTCGCCGTCGTCGGCCGCGCGCACGGCGAGCACCGGCGGGCCGGCCAGGGACACATGGGTGCGCACGCCGTCGAGATACCACGACACCGCCTCGTGCGAGGTGAGCAGAAGCGCTTCGCAGTCCGCCTCCGCACGCAGTCGCGCGATCCGGTCGCGCTTGCGCGCACGGTCGTCGTCGTCGGGTGTCATCCCTGCTCCTGCCCCGGGCGCGGCGCGCACCCCTGAAAACGCTTACCGCACACTAGTATGTACCAGGAACGCCTCCACGGACGGGACACAGGTGAGCAGAACGGCCGGACGCCACACCATCACGGACGTGGCGCGCCGGGCCGGGGTCTCGCTGGCCACGGTCTCCCGCGTGATGAACGGCCACACGAGCGTGGCTCCCGACCTGGCCGCGCGCGTGCGCGCCGCGGCCGAGGAACTCGGCTACGCCGCCAGCCCCCTCGCCCGAAGCCTCGTGCTCGGCCGCACCCAGACGATCGCCGTCGTCGTCCCCGACCTGGGGAACCCCACCTTCCAGGCGATCCTCCGAGGCCTGAGCCGCGCCGCCGCGACCGACGGCTACCACGTGCTGATCGCCGACTCGGCGGAGCAGGTGTCCGAGGAACGCGTGCTCGCGGCCGAGACCCGGCGACGCAGCGACGGGCTCGTGCTGTGCGCTCCGCGCATGAGCGACGACGATCTGGCGGCGCTGGTCGCGGAGGTGTCCCCGGTCGTCGTGATCAACCGCGCCCCCCAGCTCGACGCGCCCGTGGTGTCCGCGGACTACGGCAGCGCCCTGTACGGGCTCGTCCGTCACCTCTACGGGCTCGGGCACCGCTCGCTCGTGTACCTGGCCGGCACCGCACGCAGCGCATCCAACGCCGCGCGGTTGGCGGCGCTGGAGCGGGCGCGCTCAGAGAACCCCGACCTCGCGGTGGCCGAGCTGCCCGCGGGCGTCGACTTCGACAGCGGCGCGGCCGCGGCAGAGGCCGTCATCGACTCCGGCGCGACGGGCGCGCTGGCCTTCAATGACCTCGTGGCGATGGGACTGCTCAGCGCTCTGGCCGAGCGTGGGATCCGGGTTCCGGACGACCTGTCGGTGACCGGCTTCGACGACATCACCTTCGCGCGCTACACCTCGCCGCCGTTGACCACCGCGACCGTTCCCGCGGCGGAGCTGGGCACGCAGGCGTGGGCGGCGATGCTCGCCCTGCTGCGCGGCGAGCAGACCCCGCAGGACCGGATCTTCGCCGCGGACCTCGCGCTGCGCGGCAGCACGGCCTCGCCGCGGAGCTGACAGGCCCGTCGTCGGCGGCACCGCCCCCGACGACGTCCTAGGAGAGAGACGCGTCGACATCCGGCACGCGGAACGGTTGCGATCCCCTGACGACGGCGCCGTCCCTCGGGTGTGATAGTCTGAGAAAACGTTTCCCGATCCCCCGCGAGAGCCCGGAGCACCGATGACCCGCACGCGCTACGCCGTGATCGGCGCGGGTCACCGCGCGCAGATGTACGTCCGGGCGATCCTCGGCGACTACGCCGATCGGACCGAGCTCGTCGCGATCTGCGAGCCCAACCCGGTACGCGCCGCGCACTACGCGGACGCCGCGGTCGCAGCCGGACGAGTCGCCCCGACGATCTGGCATCCGGACGACCTCGAGAAGATGATCGCGGCCGAACGGGTCGGCCGCGTGATCGTCTGCGCCCGCGACGACCAGCACGCCCCGATGATCGTGCGCGCCCTGACAGCGGGCGCCGACGTCGTGGCCGAGAAGCCGCTCACGATCGACGCTCCCAGCGCCGCGGCGATCGAGGACGCGGTCGCGCGCACGGGCCGCGAGGTCGTGCTCACCTTCAACTACCGGTACTCGCCGCGCAACAGCGCGCTGCGCCGGGTGATCCAGGACGGCGAGCTCGGCCGGATCACCTCCGTCGACTTCTCCTGGCTGCTGGACACGAAGCACGGCGCCGACTACTTCCGACGCTGGCATCGCGAGAAGGAGCATTCGGGGGGCCTGCTGGTGCACAAGGCGAGCCACCACTTCGATCTGGTCAACTGGTGGATCGACGCCGCCCCGACACGGGTCTACGCGTCGGGAGGCCTGCGCTTCTACGGCGCCGCCAACGCGGCCGCCCGGGGCCTGCCGAGCAGGCACGACAGGGGCACGCATGAGGGGGAGCACGACCCGTTCGAGCTCGACCTGCGCGACGACCCACGCCTGAGGGCCCTCTACCTCGACGCGGAGGGGCACGACGGATATCTGCGCGACCGCGACGTGTTCGGCGAGGGCATCACGATCGAGGACAACCTCGCGCTCGTCGTCGACTACGACTCCGACGCGACGCTCTCCTACTCGCTCAATGCGCACGCGCCGTGGGAGGGCTATCGCGTCGCGGTCAACGGAACCCGGGGGCGCGCCGAGCTCGACGTCGTCGAGCGGGGCGCCGTCGTCGTCGACGAGGGCCTCCACCCCGTTCTCGACCCGAGCGCCGCGGATGCCGCCGCCACGGACAGGCGACGGCCGCAGGGCGAGCGTCTGCTGGTCCAGCACCACTGGGAGGAGGCCGTCGAGGTGCCCATCGTGAACGCACACGGCAGCCACGGCGGCGGCGACGCCCTGCTGCTGCACGACGTCTTCGCCGGGCCCGGAGACGATCCGCTGGCGCGCCCGGCCGACTGGACCGACGGCGTCAGATCGATCGCCGTCGGCATCGCCGGCAACCGTTCGCTCGAGACCGGGCTGCCGGTGCGCATGACCGACCTCGGCATCCCGCTTCTGGCGGCAGGGCGATGAGCCGCATCGTCGTCACCGGTGGTGCGGGGCGCCTGGGCCGGAGCCTCGTGGCCGGGCTCCGCGCGCGCGGACACGAGCTGATCTCCTTCGACCGCACGACGACGCCCGACGAGGCGCTCTCCGACGTGGAGCAGGTCTCGATCGACCTGGCCGACGCCGAGGCGACGACCGCCGCGCTCGCCGGCGCCCGCGCCGACGCCCTCGTCCATCTGGCGGCGATCGCGGTCCCCTTCAGCGCCCCCGAGGACGTCATCATGCGCACGAACGCCGGTCTCGCCGTCTCCGTGCTGCACGGAGCCGTGCGTGCCGGCATCCCGAAGATCGTCGCCGCCTCCAGTCCCACGGTGCTCGGCTACGGGAACCCGACCGGGTGGCTCCCGCCGAGCTTCCCCCTCGACGAGACGACGCCGCCGCAGCCGTGGAACGCGTACGCGCTCTCCAAGCTGCTCATCGAGGACACCCTCGCGATGCTGCGGCGCCAGACCGGCGACGCGGTGCGGTACGCCGCGTTCCGGCCGTGCTACGTGATCGCCCCCGAGGAATGGGAGGGCGCACCCACCCAGCAGGGCCACACGGTGCGCGCCCGTCTCGACGACCCGGCGCTGTCGGCTCCGGCGGTCTTCAACTACGTCGACGCGCGCGACGTCGCGACGTTCGCCGACACGCTGATCGAGGCCCTGGCGGAGATCCCCAACGGCGAGACCTTCTTCGTCGGCGCCGACGACGCGCTGGCGCGCCGGCCGCTCGCCGAGCTGGTGCCGCGCTTCTTCCCGGGGACGGAGGAGCTCGCCGCGCCGCTCACCGGCAACGCGCCGGCCTTCTCCTCGGCCAAGGCGACACGCCTGCTGGGCTGGCGCCCCGCATACTCGTGGCGCGACCAGTTGCCGCCGGCGCCCGCCGACGGACCCGCGGCCCCCTCCGAGCGAAAGGACTCCCCGGCGTGAACCTCGACGGCATCCTCTTCTTCCCCGTCACCCCCTTCGACGCGGCCGGCCGCGT
>JASGDW010000238.1:0-11856 GCA_047606965.1 Microbacterium sp. | reverse complement strand
CTCGGGCGACGGCGTCCAGGCGCCCGGCGGCCACGGCCGTGGTCAGCACGAGGGGGACCGTCCTCAGCAGCGCGCGACCCAGCTCGTCGAGGTTGTCGGCGTGCTGGTCGTGGGACAGCAGAACCGCGTCCAGCGCACCGACGTCCTCGGGACGGAACCGGGCGTCGGAGGTCTTGGTGAGCACGCGGGGGCCGTTCGCGTGCTCCCCGGCCGGATCGAACGTCGGATCGACCAGCAGGCGGGCGCCTGCCATCTCGAGGAGGACGGTCGGGCCGCCGAGCGGGGTGAGAGTGACGTGGTCTGCAGAGGATGCGGTCATGGCTTCACTCTCATGCGCGTCTCCGCCGAGGACCACTGGCCGGTGAGCATGGTCTCGATAAAATCCAGCCATGCCACGCGACCCGAGACTCGCCGTCGTCATCGTGCCCCAGGGCGCGCTCCTGTTCGAGACGGCCGTGCCGATCAGCGTGTTCGGTGTGGATCGCACCTCCTCCGGCGCACCCCCGCTGCGGGTCGTCGTCGCCTCGGACACCGCTGCGCCGGTGACCACGACCGCAGGACTGTCGCTGTCCGGTCTCAGCGGGCTGGACGCGGCGGATGAGGCGTCGGTGGTCGTCGTGCCGACCTGGCCCGATCCGCAGACACGTCCCTCCGACGATCTCGTCACCACGCTACGGCGAGCGGAGGAGGGCGGTGCGACCGTGATGGGACTGTGCATGGGCGCGTACGCGCTCGGCTACGCGGGCCTGCTGGACGGCCGCCGGGCGATCACGCACTGGCGCGTGCTCTCCGATTTCACGAGCCGCTTCCCGCGCGTCCTGGTCGACGACTCCGGTCTCTACGTCGACGAGGGAAGCGTGATCACCTCCGCAGGGACTGCCGCGGGGCTGGACGCCTGTCTGCACTACGTCCGACGCGAGTGGGGCGCGGAGGCCGCGGCCGCGATCGGCCGTCGCATGGTCGTCGCCCCCCATCGCAGCGGCAACCAGAACCAGTTCGTGCAGCTCGAGCCGCCCCGCCCCGTCGGCGCGTCGATCTCGGCGGTCCAGGAACGCGCCGTGCAGCGGCTCGGCGAGAGCGTCACGGTGGCGGACCTCGCCACCTGGTACGGCACCAGCCGGCGCACCTTCGACCGCGACTTCGCGGCGGCGACCGGCACGTCGGCCGCTCAATGGCTGATACGGCAGCGCGTCATCGTCGCGCAACGGCTTCTCGAGACCACCGACCTCGCCGTAGAGGCGGTCGCCCATCGTTCGGGATTCAGCAGCGCAACCGCTCTGCGGCCCAACTTCCGCAAGATCCTCGGTCTCGCCCCGCAGCAGTACCGGGCCGCGTTCCGGACACCCGGATCCCCCGCGGTCGAGGGCCTTCCGCCACACGCCGGATAGGCGGCTCGGGGGCGCGGACGAGAGCGTTCTCGCGGCTCGGGACGGCCTCCTCATGTTCGAGTGGAAGCCGGGCGCGGGGCTCTGGTGAGGAGTCCCGCGATGATCGCGGCGGCAGCGAGGACGCCCGCGCCGGCGAGGCTCGCCGTGGTGATCGCATGGACCTCGGCGGCATGCGCCCGCGCCGGGTGCGTCTCGAGGGAGGAGACTGTGACGGCGGCCGCGATGCTGTTGAGCACGGCGGTGCCGAGTGAGCCGCCGAGCTGCTGCGAGGCGCCGACGAAGGCGGATGCGACGCCGGGGTGGGGGCCCCGGGTTCCGAGGCTCATCGCCGGTCCGGCGACGAGACCGACGCCGAGACCGGCGGCGACGGTGGCCGGCAGCAACCAGGGGAGGTAGCCCGTGCCGGCGGCGGACTGTCCGAGCAGGAGCAGCGCCGTGGCCATCAGCAGCAGACCGGGAACGATCAGTGTGCTCGGGGGGAGGCGGGGTTGCAGCCGCCGGACGAGCTGGCTGGCGACGAGCGCGTTGGCGAGGACGTAGGGCAGGAAGGCGATGCCGGCGCGTAGCGCGCTGTATCCCTCGACGTCTTGCATCAGGAGCGTGGCGAACAGGAACATCCCGAGCGCACCGAAGGCGATCGCGGCGATGCTGAAGAACGCGCCGATCCGCTGGCGATCGGCGAAGATCGCCGGCGGTAGCAGCGGGTCGCGGGTGCGCGACTCCGTGACGGCGAAGGCGACCAGGAGGACGGCCGCCGCGATCAGTGCGCCGAGGACGACGGGACTGGTCCAGCTCGCGCTCCCGGCCTGTGCGAGCGCGAGCACGAGGGCGGCCGCGCCGAGCGGTCCGAGCAGCGCGCCCGGGATGTCGAATCGCCCGCCGCCGGGCTCCGAACGCGGCAGCACGAGAAGCGCCCCGACGATGGCGAGCGCCGCGATCGGCGCGTTGATGAACAGGCACCATCGCCAGTCGGCGAACTCGGTGAGCACGCCGCCGAGGATCAGACCGGCGGCGGCGCCGGACATCGCGGCGGTGCTGAAGATCGAGAACGCGGTGGCGCGCCGCTTCTGATCCGTGAAGGTCGTCGACAGCAGCGCCAGGGTCGAGGGTGCCAGCGATCCCGCGAACAGGCCCTGCGCCGTGCGCGCCAGGACGAGTGTGACGCCATCGGCCGCGAGTCCGCCGACGATCGAGGCGACCGCGAATCCCGTCGCCGCGATGACGAGCACGCGCCGACGGCCCCAGAGGTCGCCGAGTCTCCCGCCCGGCAGCAGCGATGCCCCGAAGGCGAGGACATACGCCGTGACCACCCACTGTCGCCCGCCGACTCCGAGCCCCATCTCCCGCTGGATGGACGGCAGGGCGACGTTGATGACGGTGGTGTCGAGCACGACCATGACCTGAGCGAGCGAGACCACCACGAGGCCCCACCATCGCGCGGCCCCGTCGTGCCCGCGCGGGAGGATCCTTCCCCGGCGCCTCGGGCTTCGTCCCATGTCGTCACGCTAGCATAAACGGACTTATATCGTCCGATTAGATTCGTGCGCCACTGATAGATCTCCTAGGCAGGAAGAGGCTTCTCCCTGCCGCAGGGTCATGATCCTGGTATCGTGTCGATACTGAGATCGTCCGCTTACAGTGCGGGGTTCGGAGCGCGGAGGAGTAACGTACGTGGCGCCACGACACGGATCCGGGGCCGGGAACGCCTCCCGTGTGGCGACGACGGGCCGAGACCTCGGTGGCGGACCGACGACACGCCTCCGCGCCGATGCGGCCGCCAACCGCGAGCGGATCGTGGCGGCGGGCGCTGCGCTGTTCGCGGTGCACGGCCTCGACGTGCCGATGGACGAGGTCGCCCGTCGCGCGGGAGTCGGGAAGGGGACCCTGTACCGGCGCTTCCCCGATCGTGAGGAGCTGTTCGCGGCCGTCGCCGCCGACACCTTCGCCCGGCTCGACGCCCTCGCCGTCCACGTGGCCGACACCGAGCCAGACCCCTGGATCAGGTTGTGCAGATATCTGCGTGAGTGGCTCACTCTGAGTCTGGGCGTGGTCTACGAAGCGCTCTGCGCGGACCTGCCGACGATGCTGGAGGCGCGGCCCGAGGTCCGGGCCGCACGCGAGACCTGGCTGACCCGGCTCGAGTGGCTCACGGCCGAGGCCCAGGGTGCCGGTCGGCTCCGCGAGGACGTCCGGGCGGGGGACATCGCGCTGTTCATGAACGTCCTCCAACGCTCTCGGAACGGCCAACCGCTCCTGCGGCAAAGCGCTGAGCGTTTCCTCGAGATCATGCTCGACGGCCTCAGCGTGCACCGAGACGTGCCGCTGCCCGGCATTCCCCTCGGCATCCCGGCTCTCCGCGCGTCGACGCGCCGGCACGACTGAACCGGTGTCGGCAGGACCCCGGCCACGACGGATCGCGCGCGGTCGAGAGCCGCCGGATCGGAGACCGACACGGAAGGTCCGGGCCATCGCCCGTGACGGTCGTCTCAGCCCGGTCCGTCTCCGATCGGCGGAAGCGCCTCCGCAGGCGACTCGTGCCGCTGCGCGTCCGGCGATGCGGCGGCCAGCTCGTCGGTCGCATCGCCCCAGCGGGAGATCGAGACGGCGGCGAGCCCCTGCCATGCCGCCGCCTCGCGCAGCACGCCGGCCAAGCGATCGGCGGCGTCCGTGGGGCGCCCCGGCTCCCACCAGGCCGACTGCACGCGCAGCACGGACGCCGCGCGGTCGGCCTTCAGATCCACCCGGCCGACCAGGGCGTCGTCCATGAGCACCGGCAGGCAGTAGTAGCCGAACCGGCGCTTCTGGGCCGGCGTGTAGATCTCGATCCGGTAGTCGAAGCCGAACAGCCGTTCGGCGCGCCGTCGGAACCACACGACCGGGTCGAACGGCGTCAGCACCGTCGTCGCCGTCACCCGCCGCGGGATGCGAGCCTCGGTGTGCAGCCACGCCGGCTCCCGCCAGCCCGCGACCGTCACGGGCACCAGGGCGCCCTCCGCGGCGAGGTCGCGCACGACCCGGTGGACTGTGCGCTGGTCGCCGATGCGCCAGTAGTCGTCCAGGTCGGCGATCGTCGCGACGCCGCAGGCGCGGGCGGCGCGGAGCACCAGCGCGCGCAACGCCTCCTCGCGCGGAATCGGGTGCGACAGCACGGCGGCCGGGAGGACGTCCGCAGCCAGCCCGTACCGCCGTTCGAAGCCGCGCCGGCCGGCGATGGCGACCTCCCCGCAGCGCCAGAGATGTTCCAACGCCTGCTTCACGACGCCCCAGTCCCACCAGGGTCCCCGCCGTGCGCGGGCGGCGTCCGTCTCGATCTCGCCCGGGCGCAGCGGCCCTCGAGAGGCCAGCTCCTCGCGCACCCAGCGGAGCGTGTCCGCGTCCACCCGGTGAGCGTGACGCTCCCGATGCTCCGCCATCCGGAAGGCGAACAGCGCCCAATCCGCCGCCGCCACGAACGCCGCCTGGTGCGCCCAGACCTCCACGTACGGCGCACGCCGGGCGAACAGCATCCGGTCCAGCTGCGCCGTGTCGTAACGGCCCAGACGTGAGAACAACGGCAGGTAGTGCGACCGGGCGAACACGGTGACGGAATCGATCTGCAGCACGCCCATCCGGCCCAGCTCACGGCGCATCCGGCGGGAGGAGGTGGTCGTCTCCGGCCGGTCGAGGCCCTGGGCCGCCAGCGCGGCGCGGCGCGCCTCGGCGGATGACAGGCGGGAGCGCACCTGTCAACCCTATGACGGGGCGCGGGGACCTGACGTCGGCCGTCCTAGACTGGCCGGATGACGGAATCCGAGCACAAGCCGCGCGGATCGTTCCTCGACGCGCTGCGGAGCCGGACGGTGTCCACCGAGGTCACCGACGCCGTGCCGAGGGGGCTTCGGGTCGCCACGGCCTTCGCCTGGCGGCTGCTGGTCGTCGCGGCGGCGGCCGGCGTGATCGTCTGGCTCGTGATCCAGCTCAAGATGCTCGTGATCCCGCTGCTGATCGCCATCCTCGTCGCCGCCCTCGTCTGGCCCGCCTTCACGTGGATGCTGCGGCGTCGGGTGCCGCGATGGCTCGCGATCGTGATCGCCGTGGTCGGCACGTTCGCGATCGTGTCCGGGCTGTTCTGGCTCGCCGTCTGGCAGATCACCCTGCAGTGGGCGTCGGTGCGCGACCGGACCGTCGAGGGCATCACGCGGTTCCGGGAATACCTCATCGACGGCCCGCTGCACCTGACGACCCAGCAGATCGACGACCTGCTCGACCAGGCGCTCGGACTGCTGCAGGAACAGGGCGAGACGCTGTGGTCGGGCGCCCTCGCCATCGGCTCGACCGTCGGCCATCTCGGCACCGGAGCGCTGCTGACACTGTTCATCCTGTTGTGCGTCCTCGCCGACGGCGGCGGCATCTGGCGGTGGACGACGAAGCTGTTCCCCGCCGGCGCGCGCGTCGCCGTCGACGGCGCGGCCCGCGCCGGCTGGGTCACGGTCGTCAACTACGCGCGCACCCAGCTGCTCGTCGCCACGATCGACGCCGTCGGCATCGGCCTGGGCGCCTTCCTGCTGGGGGTGCCCCTCGCCATCCCGGTCGGCGTGCTCGTCTTCCTGGGATCGTTCATCCCATTGGTCGGAGCGGTCGTGACCGGCGCGCTCGCGGTGTTCCTCGCCCTGGCCTACAACGGCGTCTGGATCGCGGTGTGGATGCTGGCGGTGGTGCTGGCCGTGCAGCAGATCGAGGGTCACATCCTGCAACCGCTGCTGATGGGCTCTGCGGTCAAGGTGCATCCGTTGGCGGTGGTGCTCGTGGTCGCCGGCGGGGCCATGGTCGGCGGCATCGCCGGGGCGTTGTTCGCCGTGCCGCTGGCCGCCTTCGTGAACGTGGCCGGCGTGTACCTGTCGAGCCGGGCGTGGGAGACGGGGATGCGCCCGGCGCCCGAGGACCTGATCTGGAGCACGGTTCCCCGACCGAGAAGGAGACGTGTGTGACCCTGCCCACGCTGGCCGAGTTCGAGGACGCCGCGCGGACGCTGCGACCGCTGATCAGCCGTACCCCGCTGGAGGGCTCGGAATACCTCTCCGAGGTGCTCGGGGTGCCGGTCAGGCTGAAGCTGGAGAACCTCCAGCGTACGGGGTCGTTCAAGATCCGGGGCGCGGCGTACCGGCTCTCGCGCCTGAGCGCCGAAGAGCGCGCGCGCGGCGTCGTCGCCGCCTCGGCGGGCAACCACGCCCAGGGGGTGGCGCGCGCCGCACAGCGGCTGGGCATCCCGGCGACGATCTTCATGCCGCTCGGCGTGCCCGTGCCCAAGCTCCTGGCCACCCGCGGCTACGGCGCTCAGGTGGTGCTCGAGGGGACGACGGTGGAGACGCCGCTGCGGCTCGCGGCCGAGTTCGCCGAGCGCACCGGCGCCGTGCTCATCCACCCCTACGACCACCGCGACGTCGTCATCGGGCAGGGCACCCTCGGGCTGGAGCTGTGGGACGAATGCCCCGAGGTGGAGACCGTGCTCGTCGGCATCGGCGGTGGCGGTCTCATCGCCGGCGTGGCCAGCGCGATCAAGGCGCGGGCGGCGGCCGAAGGACGCGCGGTGCGCGTGGTCGGGGTGCAGGCCGAGAACTCCGCCGCCTATCCGGTCTCGCTCGCGGCGGGGGAGCCGCGGCAGGTCCCGACCACGCCGACGATCGCGGACGGTATCGCCGTGGCCCGTCCCGGCGACGTGCCGTTCGCGATCATCAGGGACGTCGTCGACGAGGTCGTCACCGTCAGCGACGACGACATCGCCCGCGCGATCCTGGTGCTGCTCGAGAGGGCCAAGCTCGTCGTCGAGCCGGCGGGGGCGGTGGGAGTCGCCGCGATCCTCACCGGCAAGGTGAAGGCGGCGGGCACGACCGTGTCGATCCTCTCCGGCGGCAACATCGACCCGCTGCTGCTGCAAAGGGTCGTCGCCCACGGCCTGGCGGCCTCCGCCCGGTACATGACGCTGCGCATCCCGCTGCCGGACCGGCCCGGCCAGCTCGCCCGGGTCTCGGAGCTCCTCGCGCAGGTGGGGGCCAACGTCATCGAGGTCATGCACACGCGGCACGGCCAGGGGCTGCAGATCAGCGAGGTGATCCTGCAGCTGAGCGTCGAGATCCGCGGCGAGGAGCACAGGCAGCAGGTGATCGGCGCGCTGCAGGATGCGGGCTTCGCCCCCTCCGTCGTGCCGGACTGACCGGGCTACTGCCCCGCGTAGGTCTCGACGCCGAGGATCTCGACCGCGATCTGACGGCCGCCCGGCGCCGTGTACGAGGTCTTGTCGCCGACTCTCAGCCCCAGGATGGCGGCGCCCAGCGGCGACGCCTCGCTGTACACGTCGAGCTCGCTGCCCGCCGCGATCTCGCGGTTGCCGAGCAGGAAGACCTCCTCGCCGCCGGCGACGGTCGCTGTGATCACCGTGCCCGGCTCCACGACGCCAGAGGCGGCGGGCACGTCCCCGACCTTCGCGGTCTTCAGCAGCGCCTGCAGGGTGCGGATGCGCGCCTCCTGCTTGCCCTGCTCGTCCTTGGCGGCGTGGTAGCCGCCGTTCTCCTTGAGGTCGCCCTCCTCGCGGGCGGCCTCGATGCGCTTGGCGATCTCCTCGCGGCCGGTCGTCGAGAGGTGCTCCAGCTCGGCGACGAGCCGGTCGTACGCGTCCTGGGTGAGGAAGGTCACCGGGGCGTCAGCGGTCACGGGTGTCTCCTTCGTCCGGGCGGACCCCGCGGGCCCGCCAAAACCGAGACGCCCCGGCAGACCGCCGGGGCGTCGTTCACAGTGCCGACAGGTTACGGCACCCAGCAGCTATCGACCAAACCCGTGGTCGCGGCCGCGACGGTCGGCACGGTCTGCGTGAACGACTGCGTCTGCGCCGCCGCGGCCGGGTATTGCACGATGCGCCAGCCGACGACCGCGTGGTCGTCGTCCTGCGCCTCCACGGCGCACGCCAGCGCGGAGCCGGCCGCCACCGTGACCTGGAACGTCACCGTCACCGAGTGGGCGTCGTCGATCGTGTAGCCGGTCGTGGTCGCATCCGCCGATCCCTCGGTGCCGCTGATCGCGATCCACCCGATCGCGATCACCATCGCCGTCACCCCGACGACGGTGACCGCGGTCCAGAAGCGCCGGCTGTGGGCCGTACGCCCGTACCGCTCGTCGAGCTTGTGCTGCGCGGTCTGCGTCGTCATGCGGCCTCGGGTCCGGGAATTAGGGTTGATACCAGGCTAGGCGCTCTCGGCGGCCGGCCCGTGCACGCCGACCTGGAACGAAGGACACCCATGTACGCACTCCTGTGGGCGCTGGACGCGACGCCGTCGCCGTCGGACACCTCGACGGTCGCCGACGACCTCGTCACTCCCGGCCCGTGGGGCTTCACCGTGATGGCGCTGCTCGGGGTCGCCGTGATCCTGCTCGTCATCGACATGCTGCGCCGCATCCGCCGGGGGAACTATCGTGCCCAGGTGCGGGAGGAGCTCGACGCCGAGGCGCTGTCGGCCCGGCAGGCGGACGCCGCCGTCGGCGACTCGGACGTGGACGACCAGGACATCGACTCCTCCGGCCGGTCCTGACCGGAGGACGGAACCGGCGTCAGGCGTGATAGGCGGGCTGCAGGCAGATCAGCAGGCTCGCCGTCCAGTGGCACAGGAAGGCGAGCACGGTGCACACGTGGAAGATCTCGTGGAAGCCGAACTGCCCGGGCCACGGGTTCGGCCGTTTGAGCGCGTAGACGACCGCTCCCAGCGTGTAGAGCACTCCGCCGACGACGACGAGCACCATCATCGCCGGGTCGGCGGCGAACAGGTCGCCGATGTACATCAGCGCGGCCCAGCCCAGCATCAGGTAGAGCGCGACGTACAGCCAGCGCGGCGCGTGGATCCAGAACACCCGGAACAGGATGCCGAGAACCGTCCCGCCCCACACGATCGACAGCAGCACCACGGTCTTGTCCGTCGGCAGCGCGAGCACGGCCAGCGGCGTGTAGGTGCCGGCGATCAGCAGCAGGATATTGGCGTGGTCGATGCGCTTGAGCACGAGCTTGACCCGCGGCCCCCAGTCGAAGCGGTGATACACCGCCGAGTTGCCGAACAGCAGCAGCGACGTCGTCATGAAAACCGCCGCCGACCACTTCGCCGCGGTGCCCTGCGCGAGCACGACGAGCACGACGCCGGCCGCGAGCGCCACCGGGAACGTGGCTGCATGGATCCAGCCGCGCCAGGTGGGTCGGATCTCGACGGCCGCTCCCGCTTCCGCGGCCTGGAACAGCGGAAGCGAAGGCACCCCGGGGGCTTGTGTGCGTCGGTTCACGCGTTCAGCGTAGAGGCGGTCGTATGCCGTGATGGGCACATAGGCTGTGCATCGGGTGTGAAGCGCGGGCGGAGTAGCGTAGGGGCGTGAGCAAGGGCCGGGCGCGGGGAGAACGGGGACCGCTGTATCGGCTCTACAGCACGCGGCTGCGTCGTCGCATCCCCGCCGAATCGGTGCCGCAGCACGTCGCGATGATGATCGACGGCAACCGCCGCTGGGCGCGGCAGCTCGGCTTCGCCACCGCCGCCCACGGGCACCGCGCCGGCGCGGCGAAGATGCACGAGTTCCTGGGCTGGTGCGACGACGTCGGCGTCCGGGTCGTCTCGCTCTACCTGCTCTCCACCGACAACCTCCGCAAACGCGACTCGCAGGAGCTGGCGGATCTCATCGAGATCATCGCCGAGCTCGCGGACGAGCTGGCCGCCGAGCCCGACTGGCGGGTGCAGCACGTGGGCCGGGCGGATCTGCTGCCCGAGGCGCTGGCGTGCACCCTCGCCGACGCCGAGTCGCGCACCGTTCACCGTCATGGGCTGCACGTCAACCTGGCGGTCGGCTATGGCGGCCGCGGCGAGATCGTGGACGCCGTGCGCAGCATCATCACGCAGCACGACGCGGACGGGGGATCGCTGGAGGAGCTCGCGGCGAGCCTCACCCCGGAGCAGATCGGGGAGCACCTGTACACCGGCGGGCAGCCGGATCCCGACCTGGTGATCCGCACCTCGGGGGAGCAGCGCCTCAGCGACTTCCTGCTGTGGCAGAGCGCGCACAGCGAGTTCTACTTCGTCGAGGCATTGGGCCCCGATCTGCGCGAGGTGGATTTCCTGCGGGCGATCCGCGACTACGCCAAGCGCGATCGGCGCTACGGGCGTTGAGGCGCGTGGTCCGACGCTACGGGGCGGAGCCGGGAGCGATGACCGGGATGCCGGCCGCTGCGGCCGCCCCCGCGAGCTCGCGGTCGTAGGTCACGATCTCGTCCGCGCCGATGCGCAGCGCGACGGCGAGATGGATCGCGTCATTCGAGCGCAACGGCGCGTGGGTTCCCGCCGCCAGCAGATCGCCGCCGACGTGTCGAGATAGGCGGTCGTCACCAGTGGCCCCGAGCCTCATCGACCAGCTGGCCGGAGGTCAGCGGTGACACGACCGGCTCTACCGCGAGCATCGCCTCGACACCGGTGAGCGCTCCGCGTGCCTGCCCGCGCTCGATCAGATCGTCGAGACCGCCACTGGTCGGCGGGACGATCAGCGCGGCGACCCGGCCGTTGTTGGTGACCTGGACGGACTCTCCCGCTTCGACGCGCCGCAGGATCTCGCCGCTGCGGTTGCGCATCTCCCGGTGACTGACGGTATCTATGTCGCATAACGTAGCACGTCGTTGCGCGCCGCCCGGGTGGGTGGGCGGTTTTCGGGCCGGTGCCCGTGCGCCGAATCGTTCACGAACCCGTAACGCGACACGCCCGGGATCGGGTGCGCGTGCCAGCCGCCTCGGACGTACGTTCGTCGTACCGGGCAAGGCGCCTGGTCGAGTCGGCCACCGGATGCGACTCGCGACCCACGGTCGACTCGCAGAGAGCCCGGGACATCGTCCCGGAGTGGGAGCGGGTTGTGACCACACGAGCACCGCAGCGCAGTCGGCAGGTCGCCGTCCACCAGAGCGCAGATCGATCGACCGATCTGCGCTCTTACGTTCTGGACACCTCCGTGCTGCTCAGCGATCCGAGGGCGTTCTTCCGGTTCGCCGAGCACTCGGTCGTCATCCCTGTCGCCGTCATCACAGAACTGGAGGCCAAACGTCACGATCCCGAGCTCGGCTACTTCGCACGTCAGGCGCTGCGCCACCTCGACGACCTGCGCGTCGAGCACGGCCGCCTCGACTTCCCCGTCTCGGTGGGGGAGGGCGGCACGCTCCGCGTCGAGCTGACCCAGACCGACCCCGCTGTCCTGCCTGCGGGCATGCGGCTGGGCGATAACGACACCCGCATCCTGGCGGTCGCGATGAACCTCATGCAGGACGGACACGACGTCACCGTCGTCTCGAAGGATCTGCCCCTGCGAGTGAAGGCGGCCTCCCTCGGCCTCGTCGCCGAGGAGTACCTCGCCGAGCAGGCCGCCGACTCCGGGTGGACCGGCATCGCGTCGATCGACGTCTCCGGCGACGACCTCAGCGACCTGTACG